>JASFPP010000121.1:0-12010 GCA_050115915.1 Candidatus Aminicenantota bacterium | reverse complement strand
ATCCCGGGTTCTTATCCCACTCCCACGTTCTCCCTCTGAGAATCAGGAACGATGTAGAGAAAGAGTTTGTCTAAAGGAAGTGGAAGAACGACTTCAGCAAATAAGGTCATGTTCTGCCCAGATAGGCCATCACTTTTTTCATGTCCTCCCAAACCTTTTTTTTCAGCAACCTGTTGGATTCATTCCTAACAAGATAAGAGGGGTGGAAGGTGGGCATCACCAGAATATCTTCGAACGGCTGGAAAGTACCACGCAAGGCTGTCACGCCTTGCTTGCTCGGGATAAAAAAATGCGTCGGGACATTCCCCAAAGTGACAATAACCTTGGGCTTTATACTTGCTATCTGCTCAAAAAGATAAGCTTTGCATTCATCCGTTTCTTCGCGATTCGGCTCCCTGTTGTTCGGGGGTCTGCACTTCACGATATTTGTGATGTAGACATCATCCCGGCTGAAGTTCATGGCTTGGATGATCTTGGTAAGGAGCTGTCCTGCTCTGCCGACAAAAGGTCTCCCCTGGAGATCCTCATCCCGTCCTGGAGCCTCCCCGATAAACATCAGGTCTGCATCGCCATTTCCTTCTCCGGGGACTGCTTTTGTCCGCGTCGCAGCGAGGGGACATTTTTGACAGTTTAGAATTCTCTCTTCGATCGACAGAGGAGAATGGCCTTGGGTGATAAAATCGGCTCCTATCTCAGAAAGAAATCGAAGGTTCTCTTGGATGTCTGCAAGAGATCGGTTAGCTTTTTTGTCCAAGGAGATCCTCTACTCTGTCCCAAATGAGCCGACTGATATCCATCTTGCTCATCCTATCCGTCTGAGTCACTTGTCCCTCAGGGTACACAAACATGACCTGGTTAAAATCCGATTCGAAACCGATCGTCTCGTCAGCGACATCGTTGGCTACGATAAAATCAAGATTTTTATCCTCGATCTTACGCAAAGCATTGGCCTGGATATTCTCTGTCTCCGCCGCAAACCCGATGAGAATTTTGTCTCCCTTTTTCTCTCCGAGCTTTTTAAGAATGTCTTGAGTCTGGACGAGCTTGACGTCTTGCTGCAATCCCTTTCTCTTAATTTTCTGGGAGGACACATCTTTGAATGTGATATCGGATACAGCTGCTGCCATAATAACGATGTTTGCCTCTTCAGAGTGCTCGATGGTCTGGCTAGCCATTTCATCTGTGGTCTGGACCATGAACAGTTCCACGCCCTGAGGAGGAGATAGGTGTGTGGGACCGGAAATCAGAGTGACGCTGGCACCCCGTTTGAGCGCCTCCTCTGCGATCGCATAACCCATTCTCCCCGATGAACGGTTTGAGAGGAAGCGAACGGGATCCAAAAACTCCCGGGTGGGACCCGCCGTGACAAGCACATTCTGGCCCGACAAGCTTTGGCTTTGTCCTATCAAATTCAATCCTTCTTCAACGATCTTTTCGGGAGAGGCCAGCCGTCCCCATCCCTCATCTCCACAGGCGAGATAACCCCGATCGGGTTCGACAAAGTTTACCCCCAAGGATTCGAGCTTCTTGATATTCAGCTGTGTCTGTGTGTGAAGGAACATAGCTTCGTTCATGGCAGGTGCAACCAGCACGGGACACTTCGAGGCCATATAAAAGGTCGAGAGAAAGTCGTCGGCAATCCCGGAAGCCATCTTGCCGATCATGTTTACCGTCGCTGGCGCCACAACAAAAAGAATGGCCTCTTTTGCCAAAGAAATATGGGATATTTCCTCTGTTGCCTTACGATCAAAGGTATCCACATGGACGGGATTCTCGGTGATGGCGCTTATCAAGAGAGGCTGGATCAAAAAAGTGGCATTTTTTGTCATAATAGCCTGGACCGCATAGCCTTTTTTCTGAAAGCCTCTAATGATCTCGCAGGATTTATAAACACTTATGGATGAGCAGATTCCTACAACGACCTTTTCCATTTCGGTCATCCTCCCTCGGAAAAACTCTGAAGAATGGGAACGATCTCCTTCTGCCTGACATCGAGAAGGCACCTCTGGCTAATAATAATGGATTTTAACTCCTCGGCCGCACCTTCCAGCTTATCGTTGATGATGATGTAGTCAAACATGGGGTAAGACCGGATTTCACGCCTCGCCATTTCGAGCCTCTTCTTTATTGTCTGGGGGCTATCCTCCCCGCGGTTCTCAAGCCTTTTTTTGAGTTCGTTGTATCGTGGGGGAAGAACAAAGACGAATATCGCCTTTTTATGCTTCTCCTTGATCTGTTGAGCGCCTTGCACATCGATATCCAAAATAAGACTTTGCTGCACGGTTTTTCTTTCGATCTCTCTCCGCGATGTCCCATAATAATTCCCATGGACAACAGCCCACTCTATGAATAAATTTGCGTCGATCATCTCTTTGAACTCTTCTTTAGTAACGAAGTAATAGTCCTTTCCTTCTCGTTCCGTTTCTCTTTTTATCCGGGTTGTGTGCGAAACGGAAAACTCGAGGTCTTTGATATCTCGCATCACCATCCGGACGAGTGTGGACTTTCCACAGCCTGACGGGCCACTCACGACATATAACATCTCTCTCCTTTGTTATTCGATGTTTTGAATTTGTTGGCGCAAACTCTCCAGCTCGCTCTTTAAACGCATACATTCCTGAGTTATCGCTATATCCTGAGACTTGGAGTTGATCGTGTTCGTCTCCCTGTACATTTCCTGGACAACAAAGTCCATCTTTCGACCGAGCGGCTCCCCTTCCTTCGCAGCCAGAAGCTCGCGGAAATATCCGAGATGGCATTTCAGCCTCTCTACCTCCTCGCTCGTATCATACCTCTGGGCGATGACGGCAGCTTCTTCCAAAAGCTTATCCTCCGAGAAAGACATATCATTCCCGAGGGCGACCAACCGCTCTTTCAGTTTTTCTTGGATGTGGTAAGGCTGCTTTTTCGTCAGTTTGTTTAGGCGGGGGAGAATCTGTCCCATTTCTCTCAAATGAGCCTGAAGTTCTTTTTTCAGCTCTCTGCCCTCTCTTAAACGACTCTGGATGAGATCGTCCAGTGCGCTTTCGAAACATCCGCGCAAAAAGCGAGATTCCTCCCGGGTGAGATCTTTCTTCTTAAGCTCGAACACGTGAGGAAGGTTAAAAAGATTTTCCACCTTGAACGCAACGCTCTTGGATATTTTTACAGAGACATTATCCAGCGTGTCGAGTATATCTCTTAACAATCCCTCATTGATTGCGATCTCCCACTTCGAAGGATCCATAAACTGGACATCGAGCGTCACATCGACCCGGCCTCTTCTGATCTTTTTTTGACATACGGTTCTCATCTGCGGTTCCAGATCTTTGATCGGATATCCGCGATAGTTCCAGTCGAAGAAACGGTGATTCAAGGTCCGGATGGATATCTTCACAGAGAGGGACTTGGATTCACATTTTTTTTCGGCAAAACCGGTCATGCTGGATATCATGAAGGCCCTTCCTTTTCTTCCGGGAATTGAAGGTCATACAGCTTTTTATAAATACCATCCATTTGACAGAGATCCTCATGGGTGCCCGTCTCAACGATCTTTCCCCTGTCCACGACCAGGATCTTGTCGGCATTCCGGATCGTTGAGAGGCGATGGGCGATGACCACCGTAGTCCGATCCTTCATGACATTGGTCATAGCAACTTGGATGAGCCTTTCAGATTCCGAATCGAGAGCAGAGGTGGCCTCATCCAATATGAGGATCGGTGGATTTTTGAGAAGTGCACGTGCGATGGCCAAACGCTGCCTCTGGCCGCTGGAAAGCAAAACTCCCCTCTCCCCTATCTTTGTATCGTACGCTTGGGGAAGCTCCCTTATGAATTCATAAGCCATGGCCGCCCTAGCCGCTCCTTCGACTCTCTCGAAGGGCATCTCTTCCAATCCGTAGGCAATGTTGTTGCATATCGAATCGTTGAAGAGAATGAGTTCCTGCGTAACCAGGCCGATCTGAGACCGGAGGGATGCCACCGTCACTTCGCTGATATCGATATCGTCAATGTGTATCGATCCCATAGTAGGCTCATAGAAGCGGGAAAGGAGGTTTATGATCGTTGTTTTTCCGGAACCGCTGAGTCCGACAACAGCCACCATCTCTGTAGGATTGACCTCGAAGCTCACATCATGGAGCACAGGCCGTGCTTCATTATAGCTGAAAGACACATTCTTGAATGTGACCTTTCCTTTGACAGGAGGAAGCGGATAGGCCTTGGGATGATCCCGAATTTTGGGTTTACTCTCGAGGATATCCAAAATCCTTTCATAGCTGGCAACACCCTGCTGGATGACATTGTTGGCCCGGCTGAGCCTTTTTATAGGCGTGTAGGAGTAAAAAATCGCAACGACAAAGGATCCAAAATCACCAGGGCTGATGTAACCTTCGGTGATCCTCTGCATCCCCACATAGAGGACAAAAGCCCCCACAGCTCCCCCCAAAAACTCCATAAAAGGAGAGGATAAACTCTCTATCCTGGCAAGCCGCATGCTGGATTTGAAAAAGTTATGAGTCGCCTCGAGAAATTTCTTCAACTCGAAACGCTCCATTGTGAAAGCTTTAACGATCTTGCTTCCTGTGATACTTTCATAGAGCTGCTCGTAGATCCCGGCCATTTGTGCCTGGCTTTGCTTCCCGCGCTTCTTGAGTTTCCGGCTGAAGATCGCAAGAGGAATCGCAGCAAGAGGAGCAATCACGAAGGCCACGATTGCAAGCCGCCAATCCGTGTAGAAGATGTAAATAAGGAGCGCGACCAGGACAAAAACTTCTCGAATAAAATCACCCATGCTGCCCGATACGGCCTGTTGGATCTTTTCCACATCGCTGGTGACCCTGGACATGATCTCACCCGTAGACCTTTGGTCAAAATAATCCATGGACTGGTAAACAAGATGTTCAAAAAGATCATCCCTGAGTCGCTTGGATGCCCTATGTCCGATAGCCTTCATGATCAAGGTGGAAAGGAAGGTGAACAGTCCTTTTCCAAAGATCACCACAACGACCAGGATGGGAAGGAACCAGTAAACATCCTGCTGGGAGATGCTGAGGTGTTCGAACACATAATCCATAAGCCGGGTCTTCTGGACAGCCGCCTGTGACTCATAACTGATCATATTGTCCAGAATGGGTTGGACCAGGTTGACAAAGAGATATGTAAAAAAAGCGACGAAGATGGAAAAGCAAAAGAAGAGCAGAAGCCTCCGCTTCTCCTTTAAAGTGATGTTTAAAAGCCTCAGAATTTCTCTCATTTTTCAGTTCGGCGGTCGAGACAAGATCGCTTCGGCGATCTCAAGCGCATTGACTGAGGAGCCCCGCGTGAGATTGTCAGCGACGATCCAGATCCAGAAGCTCCGCGGAAAGGATGTGTCGCTTTTTATCCGTCCGACATAGATCTGGTCTTTTCCGGCAACATCCACTGATGTGGTGGGACTCGAGGGAATCGAAGATCCCAACTCAAAATTCTGTGTATTTTTGAATAGATCTTCTAAATCAGCAACAGAAACCTCTCTCCCTAACAGACACCGGGTCATAATAGAATATGTGTGGAAAACGGGAGCCTGAATGAGCGAAAGGGCCAGCCGCAATTCACTTGTGTCTAAAACTCGCCTTATTTCATAGATGAGTTGCTCTTCGCCGGCTGCCAACCCGTCAGAATTGACTTCTTCGATCTGGGAAAGCAGATTAAAGGCGATCTGTGTTTTAAAAACCTTCTTCTCGATCTGGCTGCCGCGGAGCACATCAAAACACTGGTTGGCCAGTTCCACTATTCCCGAATCGGCGAAAGCGCTCACGGGTTGCAGCACTGTCGCATCCGCTTCTTCTAGGCCGAAACTCTTCTGGAGGAGGTGAAAAAGGTGGGAAAGAAATATGGTCACAGGATGAGGGTTGGCGACAATACCGTGTTTCTTCTTCTGCAAAACACCATCATTCACACCAGCAACAACCAAGGGCACTTTTATATCTCTGTTAAAGGCCTCACTGAGATCGATCACCCAATTCTTTTTCTTTGAGGCGAGCGGGCCGAACTCAAGGTTTGTCTGCGGATCTGCTGCAAAAAAGGCAAGATCGATTCCCTCAAAGGCATTTTCATCCAGGTGATGAACGACTTTGGGCTCTCCCCGGAACTGTGTGAGCTTGCTGAATTCCTCCACAATTCCCGGGTCATAAAATTCCATCTCGCGGATTTGGATCTTCCTTTTGTTGAGAAGACCTGTTAATTCTTTTCCACGAAACGTATCTGACCCGACAAGCGCAAACCGGAACCCTTTGTGTGTGCTCATTTATCTAATCTTACGACTGTTTCAAAGACTTTTTATATTCTGTCATCATGACATACATCTTGTCTTTGAGTGCAAGTTTTTTTTTCTTTAATTCCCTGATCTTGAGTTTTTCGTTCTCGGAAAGATAATTTTTGGATTTGAGTTTTTCCAGTTGACTATCGAACTTCTGATGCAGATGGACAACCTCTCTAAAATCTTTATTCTTCTGCATTAAAGCCTGTTTTAACTCTTTTTCTCCCATAGAGATAAACCTCCACCCGGAAAGAATATCACAATGACTGAGCTATTTCAATTTGGCGGAAAGACCTCCCCTGCTCGGCAAATCGATTAGAAAACAATTGACATTGATAACAGGGAAATTTATACTTAGAATCAAATTTTTCGCGTCAATGGCGAGGTAGCTCAGTCGGTAGAGCGAGAGACTGAAAATCTCTGCGTCGGCGGTTCGATTCCGTCCCTCGCCATTCCCCTTATCCCCCCTAAAAAATCATCCCAAAAGAGGATTGTATAAACATATTATTTGTCATTATCATAGAATTCCAGGGCTCAGGAGGTTTTTTTTAATCTTTAAAATCCGGCTAATGCGTAGTCATATATTGAGCCTCTTATTTGATAAGGATCAATAATATGAGTGAAGACCAAAATGGAGAACTTTTAGAAGCTATTAATAAAGTTCAATGGGTACTGGGGGAGTCCATGTTCAGGACAAAAAAGTTGAAAACGCTTATTGCTAACAATAAAAAAACGAGCTGCGGATTTGATAGAGATCTGAATGAATTAATCTTAGCCTTATCTCAAATCACAAATCTCTACCGGCATAATATTGCCGACAGAATAAAATCTTTGCTTCAATGAAATCATAAAATTTCTCTTATATAAAATAATCCTTATATTTTTTCAACTTCTCATTCCTTCATTCGACAAAACTTACGAGGGTTAAGTCTATATTGAAAACAAAGAAAGTGTATCTCTGTGCAAAAGATCATCTCGGGGTTGATGAAATTATTTGCTCTGGAGGATTTGTGAATAAAAAAAATATTCCCGAAGAAGGACCTGATAAAAAAATATTGATCGCTGACGACGATCCAGTAACGTTAGAGATGCTGGAGAAAATACTTCTATCGGAGGGGTACTGGGTCGCAAAAGCTACAAATGGCAAAGAAGCTCTCTATTTCGCGGATGAGTTTCAGCCTGATCTCATCATACTCGATATCGTGATGCCCATTATCGATGGAACAGAAGCCATTGAAAAGCTGGAGAAAAATCCCAGGACCAGAAACATTCCTGTCCTCTTTTTAACTTCGCTTATTTCGGAAAAGGAAGAGTTTAGCAATCACACCGGGAACAGATGCTTTCTTGCTAAGCCTATTGAGAGAGAGAAGTTACTCGCGGAAATTGAGAGATATATCGGGAGCAGCGTAAGATTTAAAGTATAAAATTAAGATGGTGGAAAAAAACAGGCTCTCTTTCGCCGGCTGGAGAGAGCACTTACACATATAAATTAAAATGTTCCTCCTTTCAAAGAGACAGCCGGCAATTTATGATTACGGATAGAATCAAATTTCATGTTGAACATATGCTATCTCCAATATATAATTTAACCCTTATATAAGGAGATAAAATGTACTGGATAAAAACGAAATGTTATTTATGCGGAAAGGAAGCGGAAAAATTGGATTACCATCGAAATATAAGAGTTAGATGTGAAAATTGTAACACATATTATACCTTTTCATCTCTCATCCCACTGAGTAGATTAGATGAAGAAACTAATGAGTTGTTATACAGAGATTTCAACACAGGGGAAAAACATCACATTCCGGATGTAAACATGCTCCTAGATTATATAAAGAAAAGAACCGACGATACTGGAAGATTCCCATTTCTAATTACACCGCAAATTCTTGATGATTTATATAATACTTAGAGCAAACAGAGCCCAATGATCCCGGGCCCCACATAAGCCGAGATGACGCCATGAAGACAGAGGGCGGATTAATGTCTCATTAGAAAGACAGAAATTCTCTGCGTCGGCGGTTCGATTCCGTCCCTCGCCCCCCCCTGTCACCCCTCAAATTTCACCCCAAAAGGCGATTGTCTAAACAATCTTATTTTTCTATCATAAGTTCCTAGGGTTAAAGAGGCTCTGGTTTTGGTCCTTATATTATTCGATCAATGTATTTTCATCACTCAAATCGACAAAGCTTATGAAGGTAAAATCTATATTCCAAATAAATAAAGAATGTTTCTGTGCAACAAACATCGTGGGGATAATGAAATTTATATGTCTGGAGGTTCTGTGAATAACAAAAACATTCCGGAAGAAGGACCTGCGAAAAAAGTATTGGTTGTCGACGACGATCCCGTAACGCTGCAAATGTTAGAGAAGATTTTTTTAGCGGAAGGTTACTGGGTTGCAAAGGCCACAAACGGCAAAGAAGCCCTTTATATCGCGGATGATTTTCTGCCAGATCTCATTATACTCGATATAATGATGCCTGTAATGGATGGTACAGAGGCGATGGAATATCTCGAGAATAATCCCAGAACGAAGAATATCCCAATCTTGTGCTTGACTTCGCTCATCTCCAAAAAAGAAGAGTCTGATAATTTTAAGGCGAACAGACGCTTTCTGGCCAAGCCTCTTGAAAAAGATCAATTACTCAAGGAGGCTGAGAGATGTATCGGAGGCAGTAAAAAAATATATGTATGAATTTTTGTCGATTTATCTGACAAATGAAACGAATGAAACCCCGGAACGCGCTCTTATGTTTTAATGGAATCGATAGTTTTGCGAAGAGCCTGGCTGAACTCGGGTCTCTTTAGCGCAAGGCTTAGGGTTGCCTCGATAAAACCGAGCTTGTCCCCCGCATCATAACGAATCCCTTCGAAAAGATAGCCATAGACGGGCTGTGTATCGAGGAGACGTCTTATGGCATCCGTGATCTGGATTTCACCCCTATGGTCGGGAGGCGTCTCCTTGATGGCTTCGAAAATCTCGGGATTGAAGACATAACGGCCTAAAATACCCAGGTCCGAAAAGGCTTTTTCAGGTCCGGGTTTTTCAACCATGTCCTCCACCTGAAAGACGCGCTCGGAGATCTGTTTGGGCTTGATGATCCCGTATTTTTTTGTGCCTTCTTCATCCACTCGTCCGAGCACGATGACATTGGCCCCGGTCTCTTCGTGGACTTTTATGAGCTGCTTCGTGCATGGGGAGGGACAATCAAAAATATCATCCGGGAGGAGGACGGCAAAAGACTCGCTGCCGATAAAACTCGCCGCCATCAAGATCGCATGCCCGAGACCTAAGGCCTGTTTCTGACGGATGTAACAAAACTCAGCAAGGTTCGAGATCCGCTCCACCTCTTTCAGAAACTCCAGCTTCCCTTTTTCAGTCAAGAATTGTTCCAGTTCAGGGCTCTTGTCGAAGTGATCTTCCATTGTGGACTTTCCTCTGCTTGTGATGATGGCGATCTGTTCGACACCGGACTCCACAGCCTCCTCGACACCATACTGAATCAGAGGCTTATCCACAACACTCAGCATCTCTTTGGGCTGAGATTTTGTTGCAGGAAGAAAACGTGTGCCAAACCCCGCTGCGGGAATGACGGCTTTTTTGACCTTTATATCATTCATCCTGAATCCCTAAACTTAATCGCACTTAAAAACATTGCTAAAATCAGGAAACAAATCTGCGCGTCTTTCTTATCAGGATCTTATGAAAACAAGAATTCTATAGAAAAAAATGCTGGAGGAGAGGAACTGTCTCTCCTCCAGTTTCGAACAATTATATGTTTTTCTCTGTCTAATCAGAAAACGGATTCCTCTTTACCACTTGTACCCGATGGAAGCCTCGATGGCAAGGATGCTCTTCACATGATAAACACCGGGCATGGCATCCTGAAAATCAGGATCTCCCCCAAAAGCGGGATCTAATGTCTTCCCAAAGGGAACGGTCTGTTCTTTTCCCATGAGATACTCAACGGCAAAATCGATCACGACGCCATTGACGTTATAACCGAATCCCCCTGCAACAGAACTAAAATCTGTAATGGGCAAAAGGATATTTCTGGTCTCATCCGGTGCTGGTCCTGGATCGTAGTAATAGCCGGCTCGAAGGGCGAATTTGGGGCTAAGCCAGTATTCAGCACCAAATCTGATCTGCATCTTGTCTTTCCAGCGGAAAGCCAGCTTTGTATCTTCCTCATCGAGTATAAACCCCCACGTCTGGTCATCCACTGTGAGTGCAACTTCCTCAATTTTGGACCAATTTGTCCATTGGAGATCAAAAGTCAGGATGAATTCCTCCATGGGTTTAAACGCAATCCCCCCGGCAAGCCATAAGGGCATGGTTAAATCCGTCTCAACTCTAGAGGTGGTTGCGATAGAAACTGCAGGAAGACCTAGTAGGGGCAGGTATGGCTCTAGGCCGTTAAGATTCTCAATTCCCAGATCACCACTAAATCCAATCGTAGAGGGTGTTCTTACTGTTAAGCCAAGGCTGACCATGTCGTTGGGTTTGACCATCAGGCCCAATGTTGCCCCGAATCCCCATCCGGTCAATTCTAGGCTTTGTTGTCCGAAATCAACATAAATGGGCAAATATTCTGTTGGTGTAGATCCTGCCCAGCGATCCATATGAAAGGAACCGTAATTTATGTTCAGAGCGAACCCAAGCTGGATCATATCATTGACCTTATAAGACAATGTCGGAGAGATGGTGATAACGAAAAACTTACTCACCCAATCGATGTTCGTGTTTCCTCCTGAGATGCCTGCTAGGTCTGCGCCATCCCATTCTATACCTAGCCCAGAGGGCGAATAGACAGCAAGTCCGAGCACTAGATTATCACTGACGGGCTGGAAATACCCTGCAAGACCGCCTAAATAATGCTTAGATATAGATGAGGCATCAGCACCCACACCAGGAATTGGTGTTTCCAACTCGTAATCCATAGAAGGGATAATGTCGAAGCCATAAAATGCGATGTACTTCTGTTTGATATGGGCAAGCCCGGCTGGATTCCAGAAAACTGCGCTGTAATCATCGGCTAAACCAACAAAGGCGCCTCCCATAGCAACAGCCCTAGGTCCAAGACCATTCAAGTTCAGGCCATTGGCGAAAGACATCGAGCTTAAGAAGACTAGGAATGTGATGATAGAAATTAGAACTCTCGTTTTCTTCATACTAACCTCCTTCAATTTTCCTTTATTTACAATATTTTAGCCAATTTGTCAATTAAAAAGTACTGAGGGTAAGCCTCCTTATCTCTGTGATGGAATGAACGGCTAATGCGCTATTTGGAATACCGGACATATCGGTAGTATGGAGGCTTCCGTATCGAGTTTGATATACGGCTATGCTAACGAAACGATCGTTGTCATTGGGGAAAAATTAAGGGAATATGTCGGTAAGAGAATCACTCAACAGCTTGAATTTCTTTGACCTGCGGGACCTTCTTCTTGATAAAGTTCGTTATCCCATGGGTCAAAGTCATCTGTCGCATGGGGCATCCTGCACAGGCCCCCAAGAGGCGTACTTTAACCACGCCGTCCTCGGTCACTTCGACAAGCTCAACATCTCCTCCATCGGCTTGAAGATGAGGCTTGATTTCCTCGATGGCCTTCTTCACGTCTTCTTCCATGCTTTTCGCTCCTCTATGCGATTTGTTTTGTCCTCTCTCGACAAAAACTCTTTTTGACTTCTAATAATCTACCACGGACAGCCCAACATTTCCACTCT
>JASFPP010000120.1:0-12020 GCA_050115915.1 Candidatus Aminicenantota bacterium | reverse complement strand
TGATGATGAAAAGGCTTTTATTCAAGACAGGTATTCAAATCTTAATGACGAACAGATGACAGATTTTCTAAAAAGGCTCACCTATATTCACACAGGCGAGATGGTGCCTTTTTACAGCATGCGTTATGGCTTTTATGAAGGCCACACGGATTACCGAGCCGACCCCATCGCCGTCTCTTTTATCTTCGGTATAAAAAGCCTTAAAGACATCGAAAAGGCCTTAGAAGGAGACTTGTACAGAGTGCTTACAGAACATTTCACGCGAGAGATTACCTCTCCGGAAGAGGGGGAGATATGACACATAAAATCGGCGTGTTTTTAATCATTTCTTTATTTTTAATGGGTCTCATCAATGGATCGGCGCAGGAGAGCCGATCGAGCGAACAGGAAAGGATCGATCGGCTCATAAAAAAATTCAGGAGCTTGCGCTACGGAGACTGGGGGAGTCTGAGCGAAACTTTTCGAGAGATCGGGGATCCGATCATCGAACCGCTAATCCAAATGCTCAGGGAAGAAGACACAAGTGGTTGGTCCTCGTACAAGCTTGAGTGGCATCACAGAAGGATCGCTTGGGCGCTGGGTCAGGTGAAAACAGAGAGGGCGATCGAGCTCCTGATCGAGATGGTCCAGGATAGAACACTGCACGATTACGGCCGGTATGAGGCCGCCATGGCCTTACGAAAGATCAAACCCGAACATGCGGTCAAACCTCTGATCGAGGTTCTAAATGATAAGGAATCGAACCCTCCTCCGCGATTCGCAGCCGCCTATGCTCTGGGAGATATGCGATACGAAAAAGCCGTCCCCTCCCTGATCCAAATCTTAAGTGAGGAAAATGTTGAAATGCGCATGGGAGCAGTATACGGGCTCGGGCATATCGGTACGGATGAGGCGATTGACGGGCTCATGCTAGCCCTAGATGATGAGGACGGCTACATCCGGAGGCTGACTTACTCTCACCTCATCAGGCTTCTTCCGGAAAAAAGGGCTGAATTCCTCGTCTTGGCTTTGCGAGACAAAGATTGGGGGGCGCGCGAGGAAGCGGTCAAAGCGATCGTGGAGATCGGAGAGCCGATGTTTGCTGATCTCCTTCCGCTTCTCGAGGATAAAAGGAATATTGTCCGTTGGGAGGCAGTCCGGATCTTGGGTAAAATGCAGCTCGAAAGGACTGAAGATGAGCTCATCAGGGCTTTAAAAGACAAGGACTGGATGGTGCGCAATGAGGCGTCTGTCGCCCTGGTCAGGATCGGATCAGAAAGAATTCTCGAACCACTGATAAGTATGTTAAAGGATAAGAACAGCTATGTCCGGGAGGAGACCGCCTGGGTCTTGGGCGAGATGAAATGCGAGGCTGCAACTAGGGTTCTTATCCATTCCCTCAGAGATACAGATTCCGGCTGGATGGCGGCAATGGCCCTGGGCAAAATTCGGTCCCAAATAGCCATTGAGCCTCTTATCCTGATACTCAAAGACAAAGACATTAAGAAAAGGAGGGCTGCAGCCTGGGCCTTGGAAAAGATTCCTTCGGATAAGGCAACAATGCCGCTTATTGCGGCACTCAAAGATGCAGATGAAGAGGTCCGGATGTGGGCAGCCGAAGCTTTGAAAAGAATCGGCTCACCAGAAGCCTTAAACGCAGTACAGAAGTTCGAAAACAAAAAAGATTGATTCTTACATGAGAATTGTAAATATTATAATCCTTTCAAAAAACTGATATTTTTTCCCTCAGGAAAAATTCCGTATGCCGCTTTAATCGGTAATGCCTAAAGCGCTCTCGATGGCTGATACGGCTTCGGGATTGTCAGGTTTTGTACGCGGCTCAAACCGATCAATAATCTTCCCTTTACGATCGATAAGAAATTTTGTGAAGTTCCACTTGATCTCGCCCCCAAATTGAGGGTTTGTACTCCTATCAGTCAAAAAACCATACAAAGGATGCTGATTTTCGCCCTTGACAGATATTTTGGCGAACATCGGAAAAGAGACGCCATAGTTGACCGCACAGAACTCTTTGATCTCAGAGTTTATCCCTGGTTCTTGAGCGCCGAAATTGTTCGCAGGAAATCCAAGAATAACCAGGCCGTTGTCTTTATATCTTTCATATATTGCCTGTAACGCCACATACTGGGGTGTCAGTCCGCATTTGCTGGCCACATTAACAATGAGAACGACTTTCCCTTTATAATCAGTCAGGTTGACCTCCTCTCCATCGATAGAAGTCATACTAAAATCAAGGGGAGATTCCGATACTGCTATCATGGCCGAAGATGAAGTGGTGTGCATAAAGCAGAAAAAGATAACACCCAACACATACAGACTCCATTTAATCGATTTCATCATTACACCTCCAATGAATTCAGTCCCTATACTCAACTTATGCAAATATATTACATTAATTTTATAATTTTTATAGGAATTAATCAAAGACTCATTTATAATATCTTCGATGGAATAAGAATTAAAAAAGAGATAACCTGTGTCCTTAATCATAAAGGAGTGAGATGTCATGAATAATTCGGTATTGGTGCTCGGAGCAAGTGTCGCTGGAATGCGCTCTGCAGCTGAGCTAGCACAGCAAGGGATCAAGGTGTATCTTGTGGAGAAGGAATCCCAAATCGGCGGTTATGTTACTGAATTAGATCATTTGTTTCCTGATGAGGAGTGTGCGGCATGTGCCACACAACCGTTGATTCTTGAGCTTTTAAATAACCCGAATGTCACGATCCTAACCGCCGCGGAGCTCCAGTCCTTGGATGGGAAGGCAGGAGACTTTAGGGTTGAGGTGTCACAAGAACAAACTGCAGATAAAGATATTCAGCAAAAGCAAGAGCTCCATGTTGGTGCCGTAATCGTTGCAACAGGAATGGAGGTTAAAGAAGGCGAAATGCCTGGAAGATTCAAAAAGGAATTGGGGGCACTTTCAGAGCAACTCGGATTAGATCTGAATGAAGATGGACGTTTAAAGAGAGATCCTGAAAGTGGCCATCCCCTACTCACCACAAAAAAGGGAATCTTTATGTGTGGTGCTGCCCAGGGACCAAATGGGATAGGCGAATCAGTCATCCAGGCATGTGCTGCAGCATCTCATGCCGCTTCTTTCCTCGCTTCTCCTGGGAGAGATAGATCGCAGGAGTCGGAAAGACAAAAAACTCTCCCTATCGAGACTCAAGAAGAGCCAAAGCTCGCTGTGATTTTCGACCAAGGGAATGGGGACATTAAGGATCTATTAGACTTAGATGAATTAATCATGTACGCTCGATCTCTTCCTGGTGTTTTACAGGCAGAAGTCACTCCCAATGCCGCTGATGGATCCAAAATCCAGGAATTGCTCAGTGCCGGAGATTACAATCGCCTCATTGTAGCCGGCCCCTCACCAATCCCGCATGAAGGTCTTTTTCAACAACATGTAGCGAAGGCCGGTTTGAATCCTTATCTTTTGGAAATGGTCAATCTCGACTACCAGTGTGCCCAGGTTCATAGAGATGAGAAAAACCAGGCCACGCAAAAGGCAAAGACTCTGCTGCGCATGGGTATTGCCCGCGCCGAGGGGCTGGAGCCGCTTGAGGAGCTCGAAGTCGACAATGCGCAAACCTGTCTCGTCATCGGCGGTTCATCGAGTGGTGTCGCTTGCACAATAAGACTAGTTGATATGGGCATCAATGTTCATCTTGTCGATTCCTCCAATGAGCTAGGAAAAATCAAGGATAACGATCATCCTTTATTAAAACCTTTAATTAAAAAACTTTCCGATAGTGATAATGTGACCCTACACTCCACGGCAAGTGTAGAAGAAATAAACGGCTATCTCGGCAACTTCACCGCCAAGCTTGATAATGGCGGGAAATCGGACGACATCAAAGCCGGTGCGATTGTTTTTGCATCGGGAATGACAACAGACGAGAGTGAAGAGCCCACTCAGCCAGAAGAAGCTTTGGCTCTGGAGAAAGACAAAGACGGTTTTTATAAAAGCACACAAGGAATTCTGAATCTTCTGGATTTCTCGACTGAAGGCACATTCAACTGTGGTGCTGCACGGGCTGTTTTAGATATCGAAGATGCTGTTCTAGATGGAGAAGCGGCTGCCTCAAGAGCCGCCTGTTTATTAATGTCCACCTCGATAACACGATCGCCCGTTGTCTCCTGTGTAGTGAATGAAAATTGTGACGGATGCGCCTATTGTATAGATCCCTGCCCTACCAGATCCCTTACGCTCCTTGAATACAAACACAAGGATTCGATCAAGAAGGTTGCGGAAGTGAATGAGGTCACCTGTATCGGGTGTGGCATCTGCATGTCGACCTGTCCGAAAAAGGGAATCTTTGTAAAACATTTTAAGCTCGAGTCTTTTTCGGATATGGTCAAAGCCGCGAATATAGAGAGTGAATTTGAGCCCAGCATCATCAGCTTTTGCTGCAATCGATGTGCATATCCTGGAGCGGACAATGCAGGCGCACAAGGTCTCCAGTATCCAGCAAACGTTAAAATCATCCGGTCGGTATGCTCGGGCATGATCCACCCCAATATCATCATCGATGCCCTTACACAAGATGGTGCAGATGGGATTCTTCTCTGTGGTTGCTATGTGGGGAATTGTCGTTCCCGTAGCGGTATCCTTAAGGCCGAAGCTCGGGCCGAGGCCATTGATCTCATGCTCGAGGATTTAGCCCTAGAACCAGAGCGTTTCCGGCTCGAACACATATCAGCCTCGCAAGGAGAGAAGTTCTCCAAGGTCGTTGCAGAAATGACCGAAGAGCTCTCGGCTTTGGGACCGAATCCCTATAAGTAACCCCTACTTTTATATCAGATGTGATCAGGAAATCGGGAGAGATGAAAGAGGCACGAACAAATCGACATCACAAAATGGGGAACTGGCCTGTGAAATATATGATAATAACTCTCCTGGTTGCAGTTACGGCAATAAACTGCACGCAAGTCAATCCCCCTGAACCATATGGCGCTATCCCCAGTGAGCGTCAACTCGCTTGGCATCAGATCAAGTACCACGCTTTCATTCATTTCGGCCCGAATACATTTACGGATGTCGAATGGGGGCATGGGGGTGAATCTCCCGATGTGTTTTTTCCCAGCGAACTGGATTGCCGTCAGTGGGTCAAAGTTATTAAAGATGCCGGTATGGAAGGGGCTATCATCACAGCCAAACACCACGATGGCTTTTGTCTATGGCCCTCGGAATATTCCACCCATACCGTCCGCCAAAGCAAATGGCGAAATGGAAAAGGCGATGTCCTCAGGGAATTATCCGAAGCCTGTGAAGAGTTCGGGATCAAATTCGGCGTTTATGTCTCCCCTTGGGACCGGAACCATCCCGCTTACTTCACCCCCCGGTACAATGATGTTTTCAAGAAAATGCTGGAAGAGGTGCTTACCAATTACGGCGATGTCTACTATGTATTTTTCGATGGGGCCTTCAGTGTAGGCCCTGACGGGAAAAGACAGGTATACGATTGGGACGGATTCACCGAAGTGGTGCGACGATGCCAGCCTCATGCCGTAATATTCAGCGATGGGGGGCCAGATGTCCGATGGATAGGAAACGAGCGTGGATACGCGGCCGAAACAAACTGGTGTACTGTGAAATCCGGCTTTTTTTATCCGGGCATAATTGGTGTCAATGACCAACTGCAGACAGGCCATGAGGACGGTGATTTGTGGATTCCATCCGAAGTCAACACTTCGATACGGCCTGGCTGGTTCTACCACAAAAAAGAAGACAACAAGGTGAAATCACTGAGCCAGCTCATCGACAACTGGTATCATTCGGTGGGGATGAACAGCAATTTTCTTCTGAACCTTCCTCCCGATAGAAGAGGCCTAATCCACAAGAACGATATCATCCGATTGATGGAATTCAAAAAATATTTAGATGAGGCCTTTGCATATGACCTTGCGATGGACGCTTCGATAAAAGCGACGAATACACGGGGAAAAGGTTTTAGCGCAAAAAGGGCGATTGACAACAAACCGGAAACATACTGGGCTACAGATGATGGAGTATTAGAGGCCTCCGTAGAGATCAATTTTGGAAAAGGGGTCGAAATCAACGCAGTCCTCTTACAGGAGTATGTTCCCTTGGGTCAACGCATACAATCTTTTGCGATCGATGCCCATATCGAGGATACATTCGATCGCGTAGCCCAAGGAGTTACTGTTGGAAACAGGCGGATCGTCAAGTTTGAGACTGTGAACACACGCCGCCTGAGGATAAATCTTGATGCGAAAGCTTGCCCGCTCGTCGCGAATATCGAAGTTTATCGAGTTCCGGATCTATAAGACTCATCGCCGGCCCAAAAAAGGAACATAGAATCACGCAAATCCATATTTATCGCTTGACATACCTAGAATATCGAGGTATAATGCCTAGAGAATCTAGGTATAAGAGGTCGAATATGATTTCTAAATCGTTAGCTGCGGCATCCACGAAGCCCGTGATCCTGTCAATTTTAGCAAGAGGCGAGATCTACGGGTATCAAATCATCCACAACATGATCGAGATTTCGGGGGGTACCCTGGAGTGGTCGGAAGGCACGATCTATCCCGTTCTTCACCGCTTGGAAAAGGAAGGTTTGATCCGCTCCCAATGGAAGATATCCGAAAATGGAAGGCGCCGAAAATATTACCGGCTCACAGAATCAGGACGCAAAGAGCTGGAAAAAGAAAGGCAACAGTGGATGAGCGTGAATGCGGTACTCTCACGCCTCTGGAAACCGCTGGCCTCCTACGATTGAAAGGGCCGAAAGAAAAAATAAAGGATACAGTCCATGTTTAATCTGGAAAAAGAAATTAAAAAATGGCGCAAAAGTTTGAATGCAAACGAAGCCCTAGAAGACGGGGCTAAGGAAGAACTCGAATGCCATTTGAGGGATAAGATCGAGTATCTTATCGCCTCAGGAAATACAGAGGAAGAGGCGTTTGAGGAGGCGCTTCGAAAGATAGGAACCTCTGAGGTTCTGGGGGCAGAATACTACAGGGAAACCACCCGACGTTTGAGCGGCCGTCCTCCCTGGAAGAAAAACCGATGGATGCCCACGCTTCTTGTGAATTACTTGAAGATCGGACTCCGCAAGGTCAAAAGGCAAAAGGTCTATTCCTTCATCAATATCGCAGGTCTTGCCGTTGGATTGGCTTGCTGTGCAGTCATCATTCTGTATGTCACCAATGAGCTCACCTATGATAACTTCCATCCGGATGCCGACCGTATTTATAGAGTTGCAACTCATAGAATCAGCCAGGTGGGAGAGCACACATTTGTGACGACACCGGGTCCTCTCGCTCCAGAACTCAAAGTCTCCTATCCTCAGGTCGAAGAAGCCATACGTGTTGTTCCTCCCTATGAAAATGCCGACAATGTGCTTGTCGTCCGTGATCAAAAGCGTTTTTTCGAAAACCGGGCCTTTTTTGTGGATAACGCAATCTTCGAAGTCTTCCACATCCCCTTCCTCCAGGGAAATCCCCAAACAGCCCTGACCGATCTCAACACTGTGGTGATTACCGAGGGAATGGCTCAAAAGTATTTCGGTGACGAATACGGGAGCGGTTCTATTTTAGGCCAGGTCCTCGAGATCGAGATCGACTACGACACAGGGACCGTCGAATCTCAAGACTACAGAGTAACAGGCATCATAAAAAACGCACCCGCAAACACACATTTCAAATACGATATGCTCCTGTCTATGCCGACCATGATCTCCAACCTGCCCTCCTTTGCGACGGATTGGATAAATCCTCATTGGAAATACGCATATGTCAAACTCTATCCTCAAGTGGATGTGGCTGGATTTGAAACACAGATCCAGCGGGCTGCTGACATTGCCGCTAAAGCCTACACCGAACGATACGACCGAAAATGGCAGCTCTACGAGTACTTCCTGCAGCCCATCGCCCGGATCCATATGCACTCCAGCATGAACGGCGAGATCGAATCTCCCGGTAATTGGTATTATCTCTATATCTACTC
The DNA here is from genome assembly GCA_050115915.1 of Candidatus Aminicenantota bacterium. GTDB lineage: Bacteria > Acidobacteriota > Aminicenantia > Aminicenantales > Aminicenantaceae > WTAW01. The sequence continues at coordinate 4,045 of JASFPP010000120.1, read as the reverse complement.
CATCGTGGCATTCCTAATTCTTCTAATCGGATGTATGAATTTTATAAATCTCTCTGCGGCCCTTTCGACAACCCGTACACAAGAGGTCGGACTGCGCAGAGTGGTGGGAGCAAAGAGCCGACAGCTCGTCGGGCAGTTCCTGGGGGAATCTTCCCTGATTACTCTCCTGGCCTTTGCAGTTGGCTTCGGACTGATCGCTCTGCTCCTCAATCCTTTTAACCGCATGGCAGGAACAGAACTCTCTATGAGCGGTCTTTCCCAGCCGCTAGTGGTGGTTTCTTTAGCTGCACTTCTTATCCTCGTCGCCGTCGGATCCGGCGGTTATCCCGCTTTTATCCTGACCGCTCTCAAGCCGGTACAGATACTCCAGGGCAAGGCGATCGCCTCATCGAGAGGGACCGTTCTTCAGAAATTTCTGGTAGTGGGGCAGTTCGCCATCTCCATATTCCTTGTGATCTGTACTCTGACCGTGTTCAAGCAGCTCGACTTTATGCGGGGACGTGCTCTGGGACTCGATCTCGACCAGAAGCTCCTCCTCCGTGTAAAGAGCAACATGAATCACTTGCGGCGTGATTATGAAGCTATCAAGCAGGATTTCCTCCAACATCCTTCGATTTTGGGGGCCACAGTGTCTTCCCGGGTTCCGGGCGATCGTTCAGGAGCGGGTTACTACCTAACAAACAGAGATGGAGACTTCCAAAATGCTCCCCGATGCAAGGCCATAACTGTGGATTACGACTTTATCCCAGAGTATGGAATTCAAATGGTGGGAGGGAGAGCCTTCGACCGCAGCGCAGGAAACGACGTGGCCGAAGCCTATGTCATTAACCTGGCCGCCGTCAAGCACCTGGGATTTTCTTCGCCCGATGAAGCTCTGGGCAAACGCTTCCAAGCCCATTATCACAGGGAAACAAAAAGTATCGTGGGTGTTACGGATGATTTTCACTTTATAGGCATGCATGATGCTGTTGAGCCCTATATTTTGGATATCGAAAATTCTCTGTTCAGCACCATCACGCTTTCCATCCGTGTCGAAAACATGAACGATATGATGGCGTTAGTCGAAAAAAAATGGAATATTCACTTTCCCGGCGTTCCTTTCGAGTATTCATTTTTGGACGAAAACTTCGACCGGCTTTACCGCTATGAGGCACAGATGAGTAAGCTTCTCGGGATCATAACCTCCTTGGGCTTTGTGATCGCCTGTCTGGGGCTTTTTGGACTGGCCTCATTTGTCGTGCGCCGCAGGACCAAAGAGATCGGTATCCGCAAGGTCCTGGGTGCTTCCACATCAGACATCATAAGTATGTTGTCCAGGAAATTCGTTTTTCTCATCCTGGCTTCGATCATTATAGCCTTCCCGATGGCCTTTTTTGCCATAAACAAATGGCTTCAGGATTTTGCCTATCGAGTGGATTTAACCGGATTTGTTTTCGTAATCTCTGCTTTGGGAGCTCTGGCTATTGCGCTGGCCACAGTCAGCCTCCAGGGCATCCGCGCGGCTTCGGCGAATCCTGTCAACTCCCTTAGAGACGAATAACCAATTGAATTATTCATCTCCTAGCTGAATTATTCCGTACGGTTTTTTGTTCAGGCAGATTAAAAATTACGCTTTATGTTTTGTGAATAGGATGTAAAATACTTTATGGATGGCACAAGGTGTACGCCGCGAAAGATTTCAGACAAAGAAAAAACGCAGACTAAACGATGGAACTCAAAGATTTAGGATTCGACGACTGGTTTAAAAAACAATTTGAAGAATCCGAGTACCATAAATCTAGCGTAGCCCGTGTTTCAACAGTCAATAAAAACAATTACCTCATTCGAAACGAAAACACAGAAATCCCCGCAGAGATTACGGGTAAACTGATGTATGGGGCTGAAGAAAATCTGGATCTTCCCGTCGTCGGTGATTGGGTTTCTGTCGAGTATTTCAATGAAAACACTCTAGCGATCATTAACAACATACTGCCACGAAAATCACTCCTAAAGAGAAAGGTTGCGGGACGAGACATCGAATATCAACCGATCGCCTCCAATATCGATATCGCATTCATCGTGCAATCAGTCGAATTCGATTTCAATTTGAGAAGGCTTGAGCGGTATTTGATCATGATCCATGAAGGCCGCATCGCACCCTTCATTCTGCTCAGTAAAACGGATCTTATTCCCAAGAAAAAGTTGGAGCAAGAGATCGCAGCGATTGAAGGCATAAATCCAGACTGTGACATCATAGCGTTCAGCAATAAAACCTGTGATGGACTGGAAAACATTCAAAACACACTTAAACCAGGTAAGACTGCCTGTCTCCTGGGATCTTCCGGAGTCGGAAAAACGACATTGATCAACAGACTTATCGGGGAAGACCTTTTCGCAACAGACACCATCCGTGAAAAAGATGGCAAGGGCAGACACATCACGGCACGCCGGCAATTGATCATCCTTGAACAGGGTGGATTGATCATCGATACGCCCGGGATGAGAGAATTGGGGAATATCGGCGTGAGCGCTGGAATCGAGGGAACCTTCGGAGATATCATCGAACTGGCTGAGAACTGCCGCTTCAAGGACTGCACTCACACAGAAGAACCGGGTTGTTCCGTTATTGATGCAGTCAAGTCCGGAGAATTGAGTGAAAAACGGTATCAAAATTATCTCAAAGTGCGGAAAGAGTCGGAATTTTACGAGATGTCCTATTTGGAGAGGCGAAGAAAAGAAAAATCCTTCGGAAAGATGTGCAGAACGGTGAAGGATCACGATAAAAGAAAAATCTAAACACTCCGCTTTCCTTTGAATTATTCTTTTCGGATGGGCAATCCTCGAACGCCCGATCACATTTATGATTGACCCAGAAATACCTGTGTGCTAAATTTGTCCGTCTAACTTGGATCATTCATAAAATATTTAGACACTTTGTTCAATAAACGCTAATCAGGAGGATTAGGAAATGAATAAGATTGAGTGGGACGACAGCCTGTCGGTAAATGTTGACCTGATCGATGAACAACACAAAATGCTCATCCAAAAATTAGCGGATCTATCAGACGCATTAAGAAGAGGTTTAGAATACAATAAGATCATGCAAACACTTGAATTTATGATCGATTACACAGACTTCCACTTCTCTGCCGAAGAAAAAGTTATGGAAGAGAACGAATATCCTGGATTAGAAGAACAAAAAAAACAGCACGAGGTATTCAGGACAACTTTGAACAATATCGTGGAAGATTATAAAGAGGAGGGAACAACTACAGCGATTGCTCGAGAGATCAATGTCTTCCTCCTCAACTGGCTCATCAAACACATCAAGGGATCCGATGCCAAACTGGGGGAATTCTTAACCGAGAGGGGACTTGCAGGAATTGAATAGTCCCAGATAAGTTTAATAACACCAAAACATAAATTTAGCTTTGGAATTCCCTTCTTATGAACCCACCTTATAGGGTGAAGAAAAGACTCATTGGAGTTTCACGTGGAAGATAAAGCTTGCATAACAAAAGAATCTAAAGGATTGAGCTTTTTTGAGAGGTACCTGAGTCTATGGGTGATCTTATGTATTATCGCCGGAATCGGGCTCGGGAAATTAGCACCAAATGTGGCCACATATCTGGATGGATTGGCTATTCATGTCAATGAAGCTCCTGTTGTCTCTGTTCCCATCGCTGTATGTTTGTTTTTCATGATGTATCCCATTATGGTTAAGATCGACTTTGCCGAAGTTCTAAAGGCGGGAAAAAACTTCAAGCCTGTCAGTTTAACTCTGTTCGTAAACTGGGCCATTAAACCCTTTACGATGTATGCCATAGCGATCCTCTTCTTGGGAGTGTTATTCAAAGGTTTTATTGGACCCGAAGCAATGGATGTCATCAAAATGCCTTTAGGATTAGACCTCCCTGTGGGGACCAAACATGGTGCCGGGACAGTGGTTCTTTTCGAGGGAGTGAAAATGCTGGCTGTCCCCTTATGGCGAAGCTTTCTTGCAGGTTCCATCCTGCTCGGAATAGCACCCTGTACCGCGATGGTTTTGGTATGGGGTTATCTGGCT
>JASFPP010000119.1:0-12039 GCA_050115915.1 Candidatus Aminicenantota bacterium | reverse complement strand
GAAACTCAATTGCCGTGGATTTGGAGGCCTATTATACACAGAAAAGATTGTTGCGACATCTTTCACAGGGCCGATCATCTCCTTCTCTGCAGCCGGATGATTGGTCACAATGATGTTCGGCCCATCGGGAACTCTGTTTTCGAGTCCGCTAACAACACTTTTATTGAATAGAAGGAAAAACCTGGCAAAAAATCTTCCCACCCTTTGATAAAATCGTTTGGCTTCAAGAGTATAAGGTTTGATGTCAAAACTATAAAGAGACACCGGACTCCCCTTTTTTTCTTCTACAATCTATAGGACCTCTTTTTCTTTAAAAAGCTTTAAGACCACTCCCCGAAGGAGTCAAACTCTGCTTTATGGCAGATTCTATTCCCAAGTGAGTTTCATGACCACGAACTGCTTATACCCACTTGATTTTTCTTGGATGCAGTAGAGGCACTCGGATTTTATAAGCGCAGTTATGGGTGTATTTCCCTGGAAAATGTTCCAACTCGCCCGTCCGAAGAATGTGCCCTCGGCGTTGAACATATCCACTACGTTCTCACCTGGATTTTCGCCTGGCTCGTAGGTTATCACAAAAAGCCGGCCTTGATCATCAGGAAAAAGAGAGCGGCACGGAGGGTAGGATTCCGGAAAGTATGTGTACTGCCGCTGGAACTCATTGACGCGTTCCAGAGCACGCATTTTGGCTTCTTCGGAGATTTTAACGGGGTTGTATTTTTTTCTTATTTTTCTGATGAGGTTTCCTTCCAGATCATAGACATAGATTTCATATCCACGCTCTTCATTCATCGTGAAGATCCGGTCCTTTGATGTGGCGAAGCCAAAGCCGGGTTGAGTCCCGCGGATTCGTTTAGTCACCCGAAAATTCTCGAGTTTGAAATTTTCCAGCGCTTTAATAAGCTCAAGATTCTTATCGCAAAGATGGAGGGGATACTCAATAGAGTCTTGTCCCTCCTCGGGCACAATCATCCCAAAAGTGATAAAATTTCCGTTCGCTAAAGGATGTATGATTGGGATTACAGAGTCCAACGCTTTTTCCTGAAGGAGCGTTCCCTCTGTATCATAACATGTTAACTTCGTGTTACCCGCATCGGCCACAAAAATCTCGTCCTTCGGCGTGATCCATACATGAAGCGGACGGCTCAACTCGCCAGGGCCATTGCCGTGGTGACCGAACGCCTTAACGAAATCACCATTCCGAGTAAACTTAAAGATATGGTCTGCCTGTGTCCTTATGGCCATCAGATAGATATTTCCGGTCGAATCAACGCCAAAAACGTCGACATCATAAAGTCCGATGTCAGTGACAGCCGGATCTTCCAGATCGATCACACATTCTTCTTCGAGGCTTACTGTCGTTCTTTCCTTAGGTAGCGTGTAAGGCTCCAGATGATTGATAACGACTTCTACGCCGTCTTCCATGATCTTTTCCACCTGTGGTTCTTCGGGGCTGCACCCAAAAAAGAGCATCAAGAACAAAGTGAGCATCAGTGTTTTTTTCATGTGATACCTCTTTATTATCTTACTCAGTTTCCTCGTTTAAAAAAAGCAAAACTTGATCGATTGACTTTGAGAAAAGCATCGACTATATTGCAAGAAATGTTGAAAATCCCCTTTCGATTGAATATTGGCTCTTGGATGATAAACAAATGCAAGTTAAATGCTTTTTCAAAGGAGAAAAGAGATGACGAACGCATCCTCAAATAACCAAAAGCACTGGTGGCGCTGGGCGATCCTTCTCATCGTGAGCCTGGTGATGTTTGGATCCTATTATATCTATGATGCTTTAAGCCCCATCAATGATTTTATACAGAAAGACATGGGTGTGGATAATGCCCGGTTCGGACTCCTTTTTTCTTTTTACGCCCTGCCGAATTTGCTTTTTCTTTTAGTCGTGGCAGGATTTTTTCTCGATCGATTGGGAATGAGGAAGGCCGGTACATTCTATGTGTTCCTTATTTTATTGGGCTCGCTCATCACGTCCTTAGGGGCGGGAAAATCTTTTGTGATCATGCTCATCGGCCGCATCGTTTTTGGATTCGGCTCCGAGGCGACAATCCTTGTCGTGAACAAAGTCATATCGCGATGGTTCAAGGGTAAAGAGCTAGGCTTCGCTTTTGGCCTGAATATCACAGTGATGCGTTTGGGCACGATACTCGCTCTCAACTCTTCAGCCCAGATCGCAAATTTCACAGGGACATGGCGTTGGTCACTATGGACCAGCACGATCATAATGTTCGTCTCTTTTGTGATGTTCCTCGTCTACCTGACGATGGATAAAGACGTGGACAAGCTGATCGAATCCGGGACGGAAGAAAAGATCGTTGTCAGTGATATTTGGAAAATGAGTTCCGCTTTCTGGTTTATCTGTTTTCTGTGTATGACATTTTACTCGGCGATCTTCCCTTTCACGAACCATGCGCCCCGATTCCTTCAGACAAAATTCGGGCTGAGCGCTGCCATGGGAGGACAGTATACGTCTTATATCATGGCAGCATCCATGGTCTTTACTCCTCTCCTGGGTCTGCTTGTGGATAAGATCGGTCATAGGGGGAAGATCATGATTGTCGGATCGCTGCTCCTTGTGCCGGCACACCTACTCCTTGGATTGACTTTTCTCCATCCGGCAATATCCTTCATCATTCTGGGCATATCGTTTTCTCTTGTGCCTGCAGCCCTTTGGCCCGCAGTTCCCATACTGGTTAAAGAAAGGCTTCTCGGCACCGCCTTCGGGCTCATAGCCTGGATCCAGATGATCGGATTATTTGTATTCCCGTGGTTGGCTGGTAAAATCGTGGATCTATCCGGAGATGACTACACAAACATGGAATTGATGTTCGCTTCACTTGGATTCCTCGGAGTGCTTTTTTCTGTACTGCTCATCCGGGCGAATAGACGAAAAAATCTCGGCTTGGAGCTTCCCACAAAGGAAGCCCAGGCCAAAGCCGATGCTTCAGGTTGAGTTCATTGGTTAGGCCAGCCAAAGCAGAAATTTGCAGCCAAGGGTGAATTAAAAGAAATTAATCTGCGAAGTAGGGGTTGTGGGCGATTTCGGCGGCAATCGTGGTTGTCTTTCCATGGCCAGGACAGACGATTGTTTTCCCTGGTAAAGCCAGGAGCTTTTCCCTGATAGCGAGCAGCATTTTTTTACGGACCTCGTCCGTTTTATTCTCATCTGCCGCCCAGACCTTCCCGATATCGTTCTTGAAGAGTGTATCCCCCGAAAAGATATAATCACCGACCAGAAAACAGAGGCTTCCTTCCGTGTGACCTGGCGTGTGGATGACACGAACAGAGATCCCTTCGTAGTCAAGGATGTCACCATCTTCGAGCAGTCTATCCGGGGTGGAGTCATAGTATTTGGCATCGTACTTGGGAGCACAGACCGGAGCGGCGTACTGTTGCGCATATAAACTGTTTGCACTGGTATGATCGGCATGATCATGGGTGTTCAGGATGGCTTTGATTTTGAGGCCTCGCTGACGGATAAATCCCTCGATCCGGGGATCTTTCACTCCAGGATCGATGATGACAGCATTGGATGATTCCTGGTTGAAGACAATATAGCAGTTTTCATACAACGGGGGGCTCATCGCACCGTCTTTACGGAAGTCAAGACAAAAACGCATAACACTCAGGCCTTCGGTGTCCTCTATGGTCAAATCCTCCTCGAGAATTCCTTCCGCCGGTCTATCCAGGGCCTCATAGAGTGAAACCTTTAGCTTCAGGTTCAGCTGCTCATCGAGTCCATGCTTTTCGGCTTCATCCCAAAAACGTATGGCCTTGGAATACTCTTTAGCCATATAGAGGATGGCGATGATGTTATTGTAGGCATCTGCATGTTGTGGATTGAGGCGGATCGCCTCTTGATAATGCTGCAAAGCATCGTTGTAACGTCGTAGATTTAAGAGGACATTCCCATAGAAATAAAGATAATGAGCTTTCATCCGCACCATAATCCTCTGCCTCTTCCGGGCTGCTAACTCCATATCACTTTCCTCTTTATCGACTTGATTGTAAGCAAACTCGATGGCCCGGGAATCACGGCAGGAGTTGGTCGAATCCCACATCTCTTCCAAAGAGCCTCTGAGAGCGTTAAATTTTGATGATTTTTGTTCGTCGGCAAAAGCACTCAACTCCTGCATGAAGTCTATATTCGCAAGAGCCCTTTCCATGTGGACTTGAGAACTGGAAAAATCCCGTGCGATGTAAAAAAGGTTAGCCAGATAGTAATGCGCATAGGCATGCCTCGGCATCTCCTTGATGCATTTCATGAATGCTTCAGATGCATCTTCCCTGTCGCCTTCCTCGAATTTTTCCACGCCCTTTAAATAGAGGGAGTTGGACGATTTAAGATGCTTCATGGCTTCTTCAAGCGATTCATCCGATTTGTCTTGGGGGAATGTGTAAAGTGTAAACAGCAGGACACTCACACAGATAAACAAAAAATTTGCTTTTTTATAAGGAATCATGTCTTTTTCTCGGTCATAGTCTAAGATGTTATTTTAACATGTCTGAATCATTTTGTAAGTGTTTCTTGACCACTCGAAAGCATCCCCAAAACCGTGTTGGCATGTGTCAAATCACTTTAAAGATGGTTCAACTAGGGGTTCGAGATGTCCTTTTCTAGGGCTCTACGCAGGTATGTTACATCTCCACAGGGAATCGGTGGGAAAAACACCCGCTATTTAAGAAAATCAGGTCAAAGAACCCACGGGATGTCTCGAGGGCTATTGGAAACGAAGAAGACGCATGAATCCAGGGCAAAATTTATTGAGAATGAGACCGATCGATCAAGTGAAGCGCATATTCTCTTTGCACGGATTTGACTAAACTTATGGACATCCCTTCAGCGCTGATCTCATTGAACGTCGTTTCGAGGCCTGGATCGTTTGTGATCGTGTCCAAAAAATCCTTCATGTCGCGTGCGTAGTTGGTCACGTTGTGAGCGATGATGGCACCGCCCGGCCGCATTCGCTCTCTCAATAAGTAGAAATATTTGAGGTAATCCGGCTTCCATGCATCGATGAAAACGAAATCGAATGTTCCCTCGACCTGGGGGATTTCCTCGAGTGCATCATTGATTAGGGATTCGATCACATCCTCCAGCCCTGCCTTCTGGAAGTTTTCCCGGGCCACCTCGCCATAGGAGGGATCGATCTCGATCGTTAAAAGCTCCCCACCGGTTTTCCGGAATCCCAGCCCCATCCATAGAGTCGAGTACCCGGTGAACGTCCCTATTTCCAAGCCTTTTTTATAGCTGTGCTCAACGATAAAGTCATGGAGAAAACGTCCATCCTTGACTGGTACGTTCATATCCTCGTGCGTGTAAGTTAAACCTTTACACTTCAACAAAGGCAACACTTTTGATTCTTCGAGTCCCTCGAATGCTTCGGCAAAAATATCTTGATGTTCGGGCATAGAGAACTGAGCAGGGTCGATTGCGGCATTGTGTTCGACCTTTTCAAAGGCGAAATAACTCTCTCCGCCTTTCCGCGTCGTAGCGATCTTGAAGGGGAATTGGATACCATCCACTTCGCGGTAGTCCGTGATTTCCCAATGCTGGTCGATCCTGACCAGCAAGCCGGTATCCGCATCAAAGGTCAACCTGTTCTGAGGTCCATCGCCAGAGGAGGACTCGACAACAAAGACTTCTTGCTCACCACGGATCTCACTGCCAGCAAGTTTTAACCCCGGAAAGTAATCCTGTATGAACAAAGCTCCCTGAGGATTCAGGAGAAAGCCAAGCCATGACCACCTTGCCCGGTCGTTACGCTCGATACGGTCGGCATTGAGCTTCCAGCCGACAATCCCATCATACCCGTTCTGTTCGCTTCCCTTTTCGGTCTGTACCAGAGTCATCCACATGTCCGGAATTTGGGCGAAAGCTTTTAATGCATGACTTTTTATCCGTGGCTCTTGCCATGAGAGGTCGTCGACAAAGTGCCCCTCACACACTCGGGTCCTTAATCGAGACAATATTTCTTGACCACCGACAGCTTCGATATATCTGCGCACAACCGTTTGAAGCGTGGGCAATTCCTCATATGTACCGGCTGTTTGTTCCCCTAATAAAACTGTGATCCGTGGCCAGAAGTCAGGATAGGCCTCTGTGTCCAGTCTGAAGATTTGGTTAGCTCGTCCGGCTCTTTCTTCCATCTTGCTCTGAATCATCGTTCTGTTTTCGCTTTTCAGCGTCACGGGCCTCCCCAAAAGCTCTTCCGTTCCCTGTATGGACACTGAATACCCCTCGGATGTGATCTCCCTCTGGATCCGGAAGGAAACTCTGTCACTGGGCGTCTTCGACAACTTCAAACTGTACATTTTCGAAAGAGACCCCGGGCCCACCGCTGGGAACCAGGCCACGCGTAGAGGGCCGTTCACATCTCCAGGACCATCATTGTCATTGGCAATAAATTGGAAACCAATCTCCATGCCTAACTCTGGATTTACGCCCACATTGTCCCATGGCAAAAACGCTTCCACAGCATATCCACTCTTGTGCCATCGACTCGAAACCTGTGCGGACAACTTTTCGGTCTTCTGTTCCGGCAGACGCCAGTCATAAATCTGCTGACGCATTTTTCCGTGAGCGGGATCTCGACCAGAGGCAACAACGACCTGGCATCGGTGGGTGGAGCCCACAGCTTGAGAAATAAAGAGCTCCACACAATCTCTCTGCCAGAGCCGCGATCTGTTCGCATGCTCCACGGGAACATCATCGAGGACTTCTGTCCAAACCAGAAGCCCCTGGGGATTCCACCCGAGACGGAACTTCACATCAAAATCATCCGGGGGAAGAACCCGCCCATCGGGGGCAGCAATAAAGTCGACACGAAACCCTCTGTCTCCCCAATCTTCCATGTTTCCATCTATCACGATCCCATCCAGACGAGGAATGCGGAAAACAGACCTTGCGGCAGGAGCTTCCGCCCAAGCCAATCCGCTGATCTCTACAGCTGTGACTAAAATCCCAAGAAAAGTGATAAACGTGACACAATATTTTTTCATGTTTCCACCTTCATCTTTCATCATAGACAAATTTCTGCAATTAAAGTTCCACAAAATAAATTACTCATACCTTAAAGCATCCACAGGATTAGCTAAGGCCGCTTTGCATGACTGGTAGCTGATGGTTAAAAGAACGACAGCGGATACAATGGCCCATGAGACGGCAAAAACCCACCACTGGATGTGGATACGGTAAGCAAAATTTTCAAGCCATTTGTTCATCTGATAATATGTGAAGGGGATAGCCACAAAGCTGGCGATCAGGACCAATCTCAAAAATTCTTTGGATAGCAATACATAAATGTTACGGGCAGAAGCGCCGACAGCTTTACGAATCCCGATCTCCTTGGTTCGTTCGACAGTATTGTGCGAGGCCAAAGCAAACAATCCCAGACAAGCGATAAAGATCGTCAGGCCTGAAAAAAGAACAACGATCTGGCTAAACATCCGATCTTTTTTGTAAGAGCGATTGAACGACTCATCCAGGAAGAAGTTGTCACAGGGAATTCCCGGAAAGTGAGTCTCCCACGTATCGCTGATCCAGGCCATTGTCTCGGGAAGGTCTTGCGGATTGAGTTTCAGCACCACAAATCCGCGGTTCCCAGATAAAAGGTAAGCGATAGGCGTCTGTGTGGCTTTTAATGACTGCTGATGGTAATCCAAAACGCCGATGATGTTCCAATCTCTTCCCCACATGTTGACTTTTCTGTTGATCACAGCTTGAGGATTGTCATATCCGAGTTCTCTTGTTGCCGCCTCGTTCAAGATCAGGGCGTGTTCATCTGTGGTGAAAGACTCGGCGAAATTTCGACCTGCCAGAAGTCTGACATGGAAGGCGGGAATAAAATCATAATCGATTCCCACAATTTTTATGGGGAAGGCCATAGAGGGATGGTCTTCAAATTTCCTTATGTATTTTTCCCAGAGGATCTCCTCTCCCGGAACACTTGTCGCCGTTGTCACACTCAGAATCCTTGGATGTTTGGCAGCCTCGTTCCGAAAAGCGTTGAGGTTGTTTGTGAATACAGGGGGAGGAGCCATGTTCATCCCCGGGGCATGGACCACAAGAGCCTGATCGATATCTATACCAAGGTCCTTGTTCAGCATGAATGAGATCTGATGAAAAACGATAAAAGTTCCAGCAATCAGTGCAACCGAAATGGCCAGTTGACTGGTTACCAAAAATCTTCTCATTCGGATCCCTTTCACGGACTTCATCAGTCGGCCTTTGAGGATGACGACGGGTTTAAAAGCAGAAAGGATAAATGCCGGGTAGAGGCCCGCAATCAAAGTCCCAGCAATAAATAGGAGCGTCAGGTCCAGCCAAAATGGCGATCGGAACAGAAATCGAAAGGAGAGATCTGCACCCGCAAGCTGTGCGAAATAGGGCCTTAACTCCCAGACAATCAGAACTGTAAAGACCGCTGCGACCGATATTATCCCTATGTACTCAAAGAAAAACTGTCTGACCAGTTCCTTTCTGTAAGCTCCTGATACCTTGCGGATCCCCACTTCCATGGACCTCTCCAATGCGCGGGATGTGGAGATGTTGATGTAATTGACCCAAGCCAAGAGCAGAATGAACACAGCAATGAGCGACAACACTTTAACGGCATGGCCGTCTCCCTGCTCCTCGGGGATGGCTTCTTCTGCGAGGTTGGAGAACAGATGGATATCCTCGAGGGGTTGGAGCAGGAATTCCTGGCGGTAGTGGTCCCTTTTCCAGGCCTCGCTCCTTTCGGATTCAAGCCAAAGATCGATTTTTTTCTGGAAAGCCTGGGGATCCGTGCCCGGCTTGAGAGCGACGTATGTATAAAAACCCGTCCACCGCCAATCCCTTTCTCCTCTCTCACTGTCTTTTTCGAGACGAGCGATTGAGGAAAGCGATCTGTAGGACAGGAGGACATCGAATTTGATATGGGAATTGGCGGGAACATCCTGGCTTACACCGGTGATCTCAAAGTCATACCTGTTATTGTATGTGATGACTTTTCCGATCGGGTTTTCAGCCCCGAAATATCTTTTGGCCATTGATTCAGTGATGACAGCCTTGAAGGGTCCGCTCAAGGCGGTGCCTGGATCTCCCTCGATGAGAGGAAAATCGAACACGGAGAGGAAGGACGGAGTGACCATAAAAACTCGATTCGCTCTGAAAGAGACATCCTTGTTGTGGGCAAAGGCCGCATATTCCAAAAATTGCCGGGTGGCCCTGGCATAATCTTCGACTTCGGCAAAATTTTCCTTGAGTCCTGTAGCGATCGCAGGAACGGATGTTGCCATTGCCCTTATGTGTTCCCCCTCCTCATAATAATTGTACTGAAGCCTGTAAATGTTCGCGGAATTTGCGTGGAACGAGTCATAACTTTGTTCATAGCTAACGTAAAGAACAAGAAATAAAAAGGCCGCCATTCCCATTGCCAAACCCAGGATATTGACGATCGTGATCGTTTTATTCCGGGAGTAAGTCCGGAAGGCGATCGTGAAATAGCTCTTCAGAATAACAGCTCGCCATCTGAGCAGGTAAAGGTTGTAGAGGTATAGACTCACCAGGCACTGATACCAGTACCAAACACAGGCCTTTAAATAGCTTTCCTCTTTACAGATCGTCAAAAATACCTCTTCGACATCCCCCACAATGGCATAATTCTCCTGGTATTTGGACATCCTTTTAAAGAGCCATCGGGCGAACCTTGGAGGTTTGGGTGTTTTATCGGACATTAGAGAGTTACCTTTTCATGAATGCGCTTTCAGGGACGGACTCCCACAAAGATCTCTGGAGTTCCCTGGACTCCTGTAGAGATCTTTCCCCATCTTTCGTCAGGTTGTAGAAGACTCTGATATTGCCTCCCCGGTTGGGTCCTGAGCTTCCTCTTTTGGTTTCCACATATCCCTTTTTAACGAGCGTATCCAGATTGTTGTAGAGCGTTCCGAAAACCATAGATTTTCCGGTAAGTTCTAAAATTTTTTCTCTAATTTTTACGCCGTAAGCATTTTCTTTGAGATGCCAGATGGCGATCAAATAGATCTGCTCGGTCACTGTCAAGCTTCCCATTTCTGGCCTCCTCATTCAAATACGAGTTTTTCGTATATTAATATACGAGTTTTTCGTATATATGTCAAGTGTTTTGTAATAAATTCAAAACTTATAACCGAAGGTTATAAAAATGGCGAAGTTACCTGATTTTTATGACAGGAAGTTAAGTTGGCTGTCCCCTTTCTGGATCTATTTCTTCGAAAAATCGAAAAAATATTCTTGACACGCCAACCAATTTGTTCTATTTTTCGTACAAATAGATATGGAGAGGCCGAATGAAAGATTTATCCCTAACCGAAGAGATGTTTTTACTGGCGGTGTGGAAGCTCAAAAACAATGCCTATGGTGTGACGATAAGACAATACGTGGTTGAAGAAACGGGCCGGAACTACCCCATCGGCACGATCTACAGCGCTCTGGATAAAATGACCCGAATGGGCTATCTCAGAAAAACCGCGGGCGACCCCATTCCGGAACGGGGCGGCCGGAGTAAAAACTACTATCACATCACCACGGGTGGCATAGAGGCCTTAAAAGCCGCCATGGAGCTTAAGAATCTGCTCTGGGATCCTCAAACTGAGATGGCACTCAACAAAAGTTGAATGATATTGAAATCGAGAACAGTATGAATAGAGACAAACAAAGACCGCCGAAAATCGCCGAATGGCTTCTTGAACTTCTCGCCAACAGAAGAGCCCAATCCTCAATCATCGGTGATCTGGAAGAGGAATACACGGCCCTTTCAATGAACCAAGGGAAAACCCATGCCCTCATGTGGTACTGGAAGACCATTATTCTGTCTCTTCCTTCATTTATTAAAGATCATATTTTCTGGAGTGTAACCATGTTTAAAAATTATTTAAAGATAACGCTGCGAAATCTTGTCCGGAACAAGCTGGCTGCCACCATCAATATACTGGGGCTTGCGGTGGGGATGGCCTGTTTTATTCTGATCGCCCTATGGGTTCAGGATGAAACGAGCTACGACAGATTCCACACCAACAAAGACAACCTTTTCCTTCTCACTATCACTCATCCCAACGATATCGTGGATTACAATGTTCCCTACGCTCTTGCGCCAATTCTTGCATCGGAATACCCGGAGATCATCGCATACACCCGGTTGTACGAATTGGACATGATGACGTGTTCATTCAAATATCAACGAAAAAACGGCCAGCAGGTCAAGTTCTATGAGGATCGAATCTATCTTGTGGACCCCTGCTTCTTTTCCATGTTTACATTCCCCTTTGTCAAAGGAGACCCGGCAACAGCTCTTGAAAATCCCAACTCCCTGATACTCAGAGACGAGATCGCCAAGAAGTACTTCGGCCAAGACGATCCCATCGGCAAAAAATTGACCTTGAACAACCGTGAAGACTTGATCGTCACCGGTGTCGTCCGTGTGCCCTCCAACGCCCACATTCAGTTCGATTTTCTTGCGCCTCTGGAAGAAGACCTGGCCACCAACTGGAATTGGAGGGACCAGTCCTTTGTCCTGATGGATAAAAACATCCGTATCGACGACTTCCGTAACAAGATCGAAGGCGCATTCCATGCCCATGCCCCCTACAATCTCTCCGGGACATTTAAAGTCGGCATTATGCCGATGACCAGAGTTCATCTGTCTTTCGGCCGTATGACCTATGTCTACGTCTTCTCTGTGATCGCCGTGTTTATCCTTTTTATCGCCTGCATCAACTATATGAATCTAACGACTGCAAGCTCGAGCAACAGAGCCAGGGAGGTGGGTCTCCGGAAGGTCGTGGGGGCTAACAGGGTTCACCTGATCTATCAATTCCTTGGTGAATCGGTATTTATGTCCCTGTTTGCGCTCGCCCTTTCTCTTCTTTTCGTCAAGATCGCTCTCCCCGTTCTCAACAACCTCACCTCCAAACAGCTGACATTTTTTCTCGCACAGTCTCCGGCTCTGTATGCCTTCCTTATCTGCCTGGTTCTTTGTGTGGGGGTCGTATCGGGGAGCTACCCGG
>JASFPP010000118.1:0-12052 GCA_050115915.1 Candidatus Aminicenantota bacterium | reverse complement strand
AGATGCATTCTGGAATCCGGCGATCACTCCCTTCACCATTTCTGTCGTGTAAGAATTGTATTGAGCAGGATTGTTCAGGGTGACCCATGCGGTATACAGGCCTTCCACAGTATTTCCCTTGGCGTCCAGGATCGGCTTTTTCTCATACATTGTGCAGGGCGGTTCCTTTTCCCAAAAATCGTCACCCCATAACAAATGATTTTTAATTGCGTCGTCTCTTTTTAACCAGTCAATACCCATAATTCCTCCTTTCCAGCATATATTTTAGTAGTTAAATTCATTGATCGATCTCGCAGAAAAATTACTCGAGACTTTTAAGTTTCTGGCGGAGTGCCTCCTTAAACTCTGATTCCACTTTCTTCGCTTTAGCTTGCATAATCCTGTCCCCGAACATGGCCAGTTTCCCGACAATGCTGGCTTTGCAGGAGTAGGCGATCTCCACTTCTCCGCCGCCTTTTTCCGCCAGGTCTATACTGGTCCTCTGCGTAAAACGCCCGGCTTTGCCGATATCCTCCCCCTCCCCTTCCATCTCCACATGGATCGGAGGTTGGACGTTGACCAGTTTGTTCTGGAACTTAAAACGAACAGCGATCGGCCCCACTTTCTGCTTGATCACACAATCATAGGTGTTTTCGTCGATGAGTTCGATCTTCTCGGCACCTGGAATACACTCTCGCAGAGTTTCCGGCTTCATCAATGTATCCCACAACTTTTGTATGGGCGCTTTCACGGCAAATTTTCCCTCGATAATCACATTGTCCTCACTTCATGCACGATCGCGGGAGCCTCGTCAGTCAACCTTCTCCGCCTCTTTTTCGAGCAGGTCTGCCAGCGTTTTATATCCTTTGTTTCCCGGCTCCATGGTCTGGATGAGTAATAGCTCGATAAAATTCAAGCCTTTGGAATTCACCCAATCCTTATGGGCCTGGTCTCCGGTACCGAATATATGGCGTGCCAGATCGAGAGTATCGGGCCAAACCTTCCCGCATGTCGGACATTTATAGGCCACTTCAGAAGCTCCTTCTTTTTATTGTTTTTCTCTTTTTTTCTGTTTTTTTTCTTGTCTTTGTCTTTATTCTATGACACCTGTGTATTTATTTGTGTTTATCGGGCTTATTCTCCCTTTGATTTCTTCTTGAGAGCATAAAGAACTTTCTCAGGCTTGATAGGAAGTTCCTTTATGCTTGCGCCTGTTGCCTGGAACACGGCATTTCCAAGAGCGCCCGCCGTAGGATTGGTTAAGCCCTCGCCCGCTTCTTTGGCTCCGAAGGGGCCCTCAGGCTCGTAAGTCTCGACCTCCATCACCGTTGTTTCCGGCATCTCGGTCGTCCTCAAAATCTTGTAATCGACAAGGTTCGGATTCAGTATCTTCCCATCATCCATGGGCAAATCTTCTGTGAATCCATATCCCGCTGCCATGGCAATGGCGCCTTCGAGCTGTCCCTGGACGCCGAGGGGATTGATGACCTGCCCGCAGTCATGCGCGGTCACACAGTTCTTGAGCGTCACTTTTCCGGTCTCAGGGTCCACAGCCGCTTCCACAGCCTGTACGCCGAAACTGTAAGCCGGAGAGATCATGCCTTTCCTGTGGGGGGTGTAATGGCCCCTGGCCACGATAGGCTGGCCATCCTTGCCGCGGATGGCCTCTTTGACCACATCAAAATAGGACAGGCCCCGCTCGGGCCGGGCGATCAGATGGATCCACTGGTCTTTAATATCCATGTCATAGACGATGTTCGGCGACATTTTGGCCGCGGCGTACTCGAGGATCTGTTTCTTGGCATCGGCGGCGGCCATTTTGACGGCGTTCCCCTGCATGAGCGTCTCCCGGCTGCCCCAAGCGCCCAGGTCCACCGGACACTTATCCGTATCACCCATGTGCAGCCGTATATCCTCGACCCGAACACCCAGCTCTTCTGCACAGATCATGGACATGGTTGTGTTGGACCCCTGTCCCATGTCCTGGGATCCGATAAAAAGGTCCACTTTGCCGTCCACGTTAACCTGGATAACCGCAGATGAAAAGGCATATGGCGTGTTGAACCAGTTAAAGATCCCGCCAGACATAAACCCATAGGCGGCAATACCTATGCCGTGAAAGGGAGGCATTTTTCCTCTGTCTTTAATCCACTCCTCCACCTTGTCGAGACATTCAACAAGGCCGCAGCTCTGGATAGTAGCCTGCCCGGGGACTTCATAGCCCGCGTACATCGCGTTCTTGCGACGGATGTCGATACGGTCGATGCCGAGCTCTTTGGCAATCAGCTCGATCTGCATTTCCGCACAAAAGGTGGCTTGAGGCGCCCCGAATCCCCTCATCGCCGAAGTGGGAGCCGTATTGGTGTAAACTCTGTATCCATCGTACCTGTAACTCGGCCACACATAGGGAAAGGACTGAAAAAACCCAGTCAAATAAAGGGCCGTGGCCCCCATGGCTGTGTAGGCTCCCCCTTCTGTGAACACTCTGCATTCTTTGGCCAGAAAGCTCCCATCCTTTTTCACCCCGCTTCTTAAATAATAGAACATGGGTGTGCGGCGCTTGGTGGCCATAAACTCTTCTTCTCTACTGAGGACGATCTTGACCGGCTTACAGAGCTTCATGGAGAGAACCGCACTGCAAAATTGGGCGGAATCCAGCTCGAACTTGCTCCCGAATCCGCCTCCTGTGTACCGGGAGATCACCCGGATGTCGTTCTCCTTGAGTCCCAAAACATCCGACAGCAGAACTTTTATGTAATAGTGGGATTGTGTGGATGTCCATACGGTGAGTTTTCCATCAGGAGTATAACTGGAGACAGCACAGTGTGTCTCCATACACACATGAGCCTGGGATGAACACCGGAACCAATCTTCGCGCACATAATCCGCCTGTTTGAACGCTTCGTCCACTTCTCCCCATTCGATGTGTCGGGTCACATTGATGTTACGCTCTGCATTTTCATGAAGAAGAGGAGCCCCTTCTTTGATAGCCTCAAGCGGTTCGAAGACAGCCTGAAAAGGTTCGTACTCCACCTCTATAAGATCCAAAGCTTCCTCTGCTGTATCTTCGTCGACCGCAGCGACAGCTGCCACGGGTTCCCCGATGTAGCGAACCCTGTCCCTTGCCAGAACCTCCTCGTCGCAGAGTTCTTTGTAGCGCCGCCAGATCCCCTGTTTGACTCCCAGCGTGTCCTTCCCCGTGACCACAGCCTTCACTCCTGTTAGCGCTTCCGCTTGGGTGGTATCGATGTTGATGATCTTGGCGTGGGGATGCGGGCTTCTCAATATTTTCCCGTAGAGCATTTGGGGTAAAGAGACATCGAAGGTGTACTCAGCCCTTCCTGTAACTTTTGCAATTCCATCGACATTGTGGATCGGCGTGTTTATGACATTATATTTTGTCATTTGTCGCCCCCCTCATACTTGCCTTCCGCAACGGCTTTAACTGCCCTGATTATGCTGTTGTAACCCGTGCAGCGGCAGAGATTGCCATGGAGCGCTTCTTTGATCTCTGCCACCGTGGGGGCTGGATTAGCTGCGAGTAATGCTGTGGCAGAAAGCAGCATCCCCGATGTGCAAAAGCCACATTGGTAGGCGCCATGATCGAGGAAAGACCTTTGGATCGGCGAGAGCTCAGCCCCATCCGCCAATCCCTCGACAGTCCGCACTTCGGCACCATCGGCCTGTATGGCTAGTACAGAACATGATTTGACTGTTTTTCCGTTGAGAAAAACCGTGCAGGCATGACAGGCGCCGGTGTTACATCCTCTTTTTGTGCCCGTCAGTCCCAGCTCATCCCTCAAGATCTCAACGAGTAACTTCTTGGGCTTTATGTAGAGTTCATGATACTCGTCATTAACAGTTATCCGCAGCAATAACTTTTCCATAACCGGAATTCTCCTTATTTCGACCGCGTCTTCGCGTCCTCCCAGGCCTTTTTCACTATCTTTCGGGTCAGCGATCCCACCAAATGCCGCCTGTATTCTTCACTGGCGTGTACATCCGGCACAGGATCCGCCTCAACGGACGCCTTTTCACCGGCGTTGTCAAGAAGGCTTTTGCTGAGTTTCTTGCCGATCAAGAGTTTTTCGGTCTCTCTGGCTCGCATCGGTGCCGGAGCGGCGGCGCCCAACACGATCCGGGCATCCCTACACGTAACTCCATCCTCTGCCAATGATATCGCTGCTGCTACAGATACGATCCCCTGATCGTTTTTAACGATGTTAAATTTTTCATAGGCTACAACAGTACGGAGAGGGATGGGGGGCAAATGAAGTTCGCACAAAAGCTCGCCCTCTTCGAGAGCTGTCTCGAAATAATCGATGAAGAACTCGTCAAGAGGGAGTGTTCGTGTCTTCTGTTTGCTCGCTATTTTTACCGAACCATTCAAAGCCATAAACAAGGGCCCCGGATCTCCTGCAGGATCACCATGGCAGAGGTTTCCTCCGATCGTACCCCAGTTTCGTGTCTGTAGGGAAGCCAGGTTGCTCTCCATGTCGACAATTACTGGATAATTTTCCTCGATGATCGGCGACAACTCTATGGTCCTGTGTGCGGTTGTGGCCCCGATCCGGAGTCCATCTTTCTCATCGAAACGGATATAATCGAGTTCTTCCACGTTCTTGATATCGATGAGATACTCTGGAGCGACCAAACCCTGACGCATCAAGATGAGCAGGGATTGGCCTCCACAAATGATCTTATAGTCTTCCTTGTGCTGGTCAATAGAGTCGAGCGCTTCTTTGAGCGTGTTGGTTTTGATATAGATAAATTCCCGGATCATTTGTCCTTCCTCTCGGGATAATCGTTAAAAGCGAGCCACGTCGGGCTTGGTTTAAGGGGAGGCGGTATCGGCAATCGGTAGTCATCCGAAACCTTGTGAGAGTCTTCAGCATTAGCTGAAGTTTTGCCTTGGGGGGCGGTCTCCTCCTTGTCTCCCAAATATCCCCTGTATTTTTTGGCGAAGCAGAGATAGTAATGCCGCCCTTTATACAGCGGACACTCCTCGCAAATTTTCCCTGAAAATGGACAGATCATTTTTGTCTTAGCCATACGATACGCTCCCCCATACAAAGAGAATACCGGCTTTGACTTGTGCGCTCGAATAATCAGCATTCATTTGTGTCTGCAAAATAATCAGAATCAAAGCTTTTGTCAAGGTTTTCTCAACGACACAATTTGAGCATTTAACACAGTTACCGAGAATTCAAAGCATCCACAGCTTTGAATAAGCTTCTTCTTTTATTTCTCAGCCAAATTTATTTTTCGTTTATCAAAAATGGCGACCAGAAAAAACGTCACCAGGCTGACGATCCAGCAGAAATAGATGGGGTGGGGGAGATCGATGTCCTGGAAAATTGACGGTATCTGAGGGAAAATCAACCAAAGTGCAAGAGCAGACATGGCAACGACAAGAGTGGCTGTCGCATGGGATCGCCTGCAGATCTTGGGCCAGAAAAGGGTCATCAACGTCACCAGAGTGTAGGCGGTAGTCAGGGTCAGGCCAATGAGCAGCGTCCGCACAATCCCTGAAACAGATACAGCCAGAATGTATGTGAAGACGCTCAAAACAAGAACCGAAACCCGCGAGATGATGCGCTCGCGCTTTTCTCCAAGATCGGAAACTAAAAACCTCTTCACAAAATCACTGACAACCAGGGTTGCACTCCCGACGAGGAGGGCGGAAGCGGTGGACACATCCGCTGCCCACAGACCAGCCAGCACAAGGCCGGCCACAAAAGGGCTCAGGCTCAGAACGGTGCGGGGCAAGGCCTCGGTGGGAATTATTCCGGGTTGAAGAACAGCTGCAGCCAGCCCGATTATGGCGCTGATAAACCCCACAGGCAGGATCAGCAACCCCCCAAGAAGAAAACCTTTTTTCGCGGAGAGGGAGTCTTTGGCAGAAAAACTGATCTGGGCGACGGACTGGACCGAAAAGGTCATCGTACACATGACCAGGAACCACGCAACAACGAGGCTCCATCCGATGGCCCCCAGGTCAAAACCGGGATGACCGCTGGGGAGTTGAGCCATCAGCTCCTGCAGTCCTCCCACCTTGCCGACAGCCAGGATGGCCCCGAGACATACCCCCACATAGATCAAGATCACATTGATGATGTTGGTAATTCCTGCGGCCCAAAACCCGCCGATCAGGGTGATCCCTACAAACACGATTGCGGTGACAAGCATTCCCGATTGGAACGAGAAAACGTCGGGAAGAAGCGATGAGAGGATCGCTCCACCCGCTACATACTGGAGAGAGGTGATAACTATTTGCAGGAGCAGCTGTCCGACGACGCCGACGATCCGGCCGGATACGTTGTAGTGTTTTTCAAAAAACTCCGGGATCGTCGTGATCTCGAGCGCTCGATAACGACGAGCTGCGAAAAGCCCCACAAGGATAGCTCCTGCTGCCCAGGCGGCATTATACCAACCCGCTGCGATCCCGGAGCTGTAGGCTCGTTCGGCTACGCCTATGGTGGAGGCGCCGCCGATGGCCAGGCCTGTAAGGAGTGGCGCGACAACCCAAAAGGGAAGACCCCGGCCGGCTAGAAGATAAGCGATCATCCCTCCCCTGCTCAATCGCCGGGTCAGCCAGGTGATCAAAAAAAGCAGAACGATATAAAGGACAACGATGAGAAGAGGGATCCAGTTCATACGGGTCTGTATTTCATCCGGGCGTCAACGACAGCAGCGCCTTTTCCTTTAGGGAACACGCAAACAGGATTCAGGTCCATCTCATCGAGCCTGGGAAAATCCGTTCCGAGTTCGGAAAAGCGCAATAAAATATCAACAAGGGCATCGATATCCACGGGCTTCTCTCCCCGTGTCCCTTCCAGAAGGGGATACCCTTTGATGGATTGGATCATGCCGACGGCCTCTTCCCTGGAGAGAGGGGCCAGACGGAACTGGACATCTTTGAGGACCTCGACAAATACACCGCCGAGCCCGAACATGACTGTTGGCGCAAGACCTTCATTGGCCTTAGAACCCAGGATCACTTCCTTCCCCCCACTCAACTGTTCCTGGAGCACGAAGCTGGGTTTGTGTTTGGCAAATTTTTTGGCCATCTTGCTGTAGGCACTCAAAAGTGAGGATTCATCGTTTAGTCCAAGGGCCACACCGCCCACATCGGATTTGTGGACAATGCTTTCTGCATCCACCTTCAAGACCAAAGGATAACCAATGTCCTTTGCTGCTTTAAGGAGCTCATTTTCTTTTTTTATTTTCACAGTTTTGGCAGCCGGAATTCCATAAGCGCTCAAAATATCATAGACATCCTCCTGAGAGAGGAATTTCTCTTTTTTGTGTTTACCCAGAACGGTTTCCACTTTTTTCTTTTGTTTTCTGAACTTTACGTAGGTCGGCAAGGATTTCCGTTGGATCTCGCCATACTGTGTCATAGAGGCAAGAGCCCTGGCTGCGGTTTCGGCAAAATCGTAAACCGGAACACCACTGGCTCTGATTAGATCAATGACTTTCTGCCATTTCTCGATGGTCATCACCTGACAGACGATAGGCTTTTGAGACTTTTTCCCTAACTCGCCAAGTTTTCGGGCGATCCCCTCACAGTCGACAAAAGGAGCTGTGACGAATACGAGCAGAACAGAATCGATGTTCGGATCCTTGAGCAACGCCTCCACGGTTCCCCCGTATTGCTCTGGACCCGCCGTGGCCACGACATCCACGGGGTTGGAGACAATGGCCTCCTGGAAGACGAGTTTTTTGAGCGTTGTCTTTGTCTTAGCGCTCAACTTGGCCAGTTTCAATCCGGCAGAGATGCATTCATCCACGGCAATGATCGCCGGGCCGCCGGTGTTGGTCACAATCACAACCCTGTCTCCGGGGGGAACCGGCTGATTGGAGAACGCCACAGCCGCATCGATCATGTCTTCTTGGGAGTGGAAACGTTGGACTCCGGCTTTTTTAAAGATTGCTTCTATCAATGTGTCCTGCTCCATCATAGATCCTGTATGGGAGGCTACCGCAACAGCCCCTTCGGATGTCTTCCCGGTTTTAAGCGCCAGGATTGGCTTCTTCGGAGTAACCCTGGATGCCACTTCGAGAAATCCAGCCGGATCCTTGAGGGTTTCGATGTGGGTCATGATGACGCGTGTGTCCTCATCCTGACCATAATAATCGATGATTTCATTCATGCTCACGTCCGCTTCGTTCCCGAAACTCGAGTACATCCGTATCCCCTTGCCGATCCGGTAGAGGTGGATCTTGAGTGTCTCTCCGACGCCTCCGCTTTGGGCCACGATCGAGATATTCCCCGGGAACATGGGCACAAAGGTGAAATTGGCATAGACCGAGACCTCAGGATTCGAATTCTGGATTCCCTGGGAGTTGGGGCCGTAAATGCGCATGCCGTACTTGTGGGCGATTGCGACGATCTGCCGCTCCAACTCGAGTCCCTCCTCGCCCACTTCTTTGAAGCCAGCCGTGTGAACGATGGCAAACTTGACCCCTTTTTTCCCGCAGTCCTCGAGGACATAGGGAACGAGAGTGTTTTTGATCGAAATATTCACCAGGTCGACTTCATCGGGAATCTCCGAGACAGATGTATAGGCTTTAAAGCTTTTGATGTATTTCGACTTTGGGTTCACGGGATAGATGGGGCCCTTAAAATTGTGGTCCAGCAGGTTTTTCAGGACGATATGACCTATGCTTAAAGGATTGTTCGAGGCACCCACAATAGCCACCGACCTTGGTTTAAACAACGCATCAAGCATTTTGACCTCCTTTTGTTTCTTGGGCATAGAGAGCTGCCCCAAAAGCGCCTGTCAATTGGGGGAGCGGAGGAACAAAGATATCTTTGCCGATCCTCTCCCGAAACATCTGAACAAGATAGGGATTGTGAGCCACGACGCCCCCGCTCATCACAACGTTCCCATCCAGGGGATCCATCTCCATGGCCCTCTTTATAACGGAAGTAAACACACCTCTGACGATATCCGCCACCGGGACATTCTCCCTGATCTTCGTCAGGATTTCTGTAGCGGAAAACACCGTGCAGTAGCTCCCGATCTCGACATCGTATTGGGCTTTTTCGGCAAGTCCATCGAGTTTGTCCAGGCTTATCTTTAAACGATTGGCCATCTCCTCGAGAAACGCGCCCGTGCCTGCGGCGCATTTGCGATTCATCTTGAACCCGGTCCTCTTTCCTGAATCATCGATCTTTATGATCTTGCTGTCCTGCCCCCCAATATCGATGAGTGTATGGGCCTTCGGATAGAAAAAATAGCTGCCCCTAGCGTGACAACTAATCTCAGTCTTTGATGATTCGGCAATGGGCACGTTTCGTCTGCCATAGCCAGTGCTCACGATAGAACACTTATCTGAAAATATTCCTTTGGTCTTATCCAGGGACTTTTCGAACGCTCCGCCCGCGGCTCTTTCAAAATCCGCACCGGAATCCACAACGGCGTAGCCGAGGACTTCAGCCTGGCTATTCAGAATTATAGCTTTCGTCGTGGATGCGCCCACATCGATGCCGACAAAATAACGCTTACTCATGTTTTTTAAAATTCAAAACCTCAAGTTGTTCGTTTCTCAGGGAGTACACTCAATTTTTTATTCTATGAATCGGGACTTTCGCATTTAAAAATTATCGCTATTTCGATTCAAGTTGTTCGACAAAGGCCTCGATGTTGGTCTTTGCCTGCTCCTCGGAATAACAACGGAGATCGTTCAGGTCGCCGTTTATCGTAAGCGTGGGGACGTTTAGATCCTGCTCAAGCCGCTGGGGCATCCCGTAGCGGTTGTTGGAATTATTGGGGCAGGTTTTGGCATCATGGAAAAGAATCCCATCGATGTCATATTTCCGGACCATATCCTCCATGTACTTTTGCTTGAAGTTTTCATCCCGGACGATAAAGATCTCCGTGTAGGCACGGGACATGCTCAAAAAAGGATCCTTGGGATCGAAGGAATCAAATATCCAGCTGTTGCAGTACGTCGAAGCGATGACCGCTGTTTTGAGCTCGATGAACAACTCCGCCAGGCTCCGGAGCTTGCCCCAAATAGGCATGCCCTCCCAGTAGACACGGAATTTCTCACCCTCAACAGCACCGTCCTTGTTGGCGACTCTCTCCTTTAACTCTTTGAGGAGAACTTTGTAGTATTCAACAGCTGTCTCAGTGCCTCTGAGGACAACAGCCGGGCCCATGTGAATTGTTTCGTCAAAAAAGCTGATGGGTGCGGGTTTAGCCATGTTTGTCTCCAGAACCTGTTTCCACAATTGGGTGCAGTCATAAGAGAGGCCCAGAACATGTCGGAATTTATCGATATCGAACGTATTTCCCGAGATCCTTTCAAGCTCGGGAATAAGTTTTTTTGTTTGTTTTTCAATACTTCTGAGATGGTCCTCTGTGATGCTTCCGATGTTGCGATAAGTGGATATTCCCAGTGCCGGGACATTCAGCTCTCGGGAATACCAGGTGAACCAGTCCTGGACATCCCGGCATTGGTTCGTGTTGTAGACCAGAACGTCCGGCTTGGGAACCCCCTCGATGCCTTCATAAGCACGCGAGAGTGGCGTTTCTCCCTTGATAAATGCACCCACATCGCTCGTGAGATAAGAACATATGTCAGGAGAATATCCCACAGAATTAGCGACCGGGATGTAATCCATGGCTTGTCGCGTGGACCCCAACATCGCCCCATGGTTCTCCGGATAATACACCAAAAATCCCAAGCTCAACAGAAGTTCTGCAGGGCCTACGCTCGTGCACCAGGCAATTTTGGGGGAGCCCTCTTTGGCAGCGGTGTCCATTTCATAGAAATAATCGGCCATGATCTTTCTCATGTGGCCGGTGGCCTGGATTTTTTTGATGGTGACCTTTTTTTCCTCGCTCATTTGTCCTCCCTAAATGTCAAGGCAGAATAGAACAGAGTGTTTGCTCCGGTTTTTTCGGTGAGGTTAAGGCAAGGCCCATGCTTTACCAAGGTAAACAAAATAGCAGCATTGACTACCCAAGTCAAGAAACATTACCGAGGCCGACGGCTTGCCCCATTTTTTCGAGGCGAAAAATCTGTTTTTCTGTGTAGGGGATTCCCTCGCGCAGGGATTTTTCTCTATTTTTCGCCTCTTTTTCCCCCGGAAGAAGCATTTCATGGCCTTGGTCTTTGCGGATGTTTCGTACGGTTTCAGAAATTTTCTGAAGCGACGGCTCTGCGGGAAAGAGTGTATCGATCCTCCACGCCTCGAATGTCTGCCTGACCCAGCGCTCCTTATCGAAGGCGAGCGGGCTCACGAATCCGGATACGCCTCCTCCGATAACGCTGTCCAGTTCGACCAGAATAGCCAATCCCGAGCCCTTGTAACCAGCATCAGCTCCACCCTCACCCAGGCCCCCCAATGGGATCATGGATCCTTGATTTAAAAAATCAAAAAGGTCTTTGAATGCGGCGGGATCCGAGGTTTGCTGAATGTTCCGGTCGTAAACGGGAAAAGGCAGCGGTGCCCCTTCAACTAAAGCCTTGATGATTCCGCTGACCGCATGAATCGTCGTGGCCATATCGATCGTGACGATCCCTCGATCATAAGGAATAGACCAGGAAATCAGATTGGTCCCCAGCCGATTCTTTTTCCCGGCATAAGGCTTCACAAAGGAAGGTGTGGTACACGTGACCCTTCCGGACAGATTCTTCTCCTGACAGATAGTCTCGGAATAAATGCCGGCTGCACCGAAATGATTGGCATTAAATACATAGGCCTTCCCATATCCATGATTGGCTGCAAGTGTTTTAACTTGGCTGACCGCACCCATGGCCACTGAATATCCCATATCGCCATGGGCATCGATATGACGGATCGGATAGTCTGGATTCCTCGTTTGATCCTCAGCAACTGCGTCAGGGATTATTCCCCCTGCAATAAGAGACGGGACGATCATAATATCCAACAGGTTAATGCCATGGGAAAATATGCCCCGCAGGTCCGTCTCGACCAGCACATCGCTCGTGATTTGCGCTTTTTTGGCGGGAACACCATATCCCTCAAGAAGGGAACACACAAAGGATCGAATGACATCGTGTTTGTATTTTTTCATCTTTATCCCCGATAGAA
>JASFPP010000117.1:0-12060 GCA_050115915.1 Candidatus Aminicenantota bacterium | reverse complement strand
GCTGTTTTAAGATAATTTCTGAACATCACCACACTCCAATACACATAAGATTTTAAAAACGTGGGTAGGGAGATCAATACTTGGATCCAGTACGAGCAAATGGCACAAAAGACTCCATTTTGGGCACGGATATCTGTGTAATCTTCTTCGGCATCCCCCAGAATTGAGATCTCATCATCCTGATAAGCCAGATGGCGCAAGATCCATGCAGCGATCTTTGGGGGGCGTCTCTTTTTGGTGTTCATCGATCTTGGTATATAGTTTTTTTGTTCATTCAGGTGTCATCCTGTTTTTAAACGATGGGTTCCGTGACGTCTTCCCACAATGATTTCTGATGTTCGTATGTGGCCCGAAGAGCGGTTCTCCCTTTTTTTGTAAGCGAATAGTAGTACTTCCTCCGGCCGCCTCGTTTATGTGTGGGCTCCCCGGCCCGTTTTGTAACCAGTCCTTTTTTAACAAGCTGTGACAGCATAAAATAAAGCCCGCCATACGATAGGATCGCACCAGTCTTTTTCGACACCTTTTTCTTAATAGTTACTCCGTAGGCATTGTCCATAAGTTCCCAGATCGAGAGCATATAGACCTCTTCCCACCGGCTCAACAAGCTCATCTCCGAATTCATTTTTAACCTCTTTTACTTATATATACTGTATTCTTGTACAAATGGTTTACTTTTTTTTTTTTATTTTATAGGGACGGGCCATAGCAACTAATTGAAAATAATTAAGTTAATCCCCAAATAAGACAAAAAAAAGTTCTTAGAGCAGTATTTTTAGGATCAAAATTGCTAGTCTAAGGAACTTTAGGGACATCTCATCATTCTGCCTGCATCCTCGTTCAGGAGGACGTATTCAGTGGCGTTTGACCTAAATTAGCTCCTATGATAAAAGTTGGGGATAATTCTGCCTCGCAAATATGACAGAGCTAAAAAAAGACCTCCGCCTCTATGGCCTCACCATGGTGGCCATTGGCTCTTGTGTCGGCTCTGGAATTTTTCTGACTCCTTCCCAGATAGCCGGTTATCTTCCCTCGCCTCTCTGGATTTTGCTCGTCTGGGTCCTCGGGGGTGTTATCACTTTGACAGGCGCCCTCACTTTTGCCGAACTCGGCTCTATGTTTCCTCAAGCAGGCGGCGTGTATGTTTATCTTAAAGAAGCCTATGGTGAATTGTTCGGATTCCTCTACGGGTGGGCGTACCTGCTGGTAATCACATCAGGAGCCAATGCCGCGCTCAGCATCGCCTGCGCCTATTACCTCACCTTTATTTTTCCTTTGGATGAAACAGGAATCAAAATCACGGCTGTTGTGGCCTTAATCATTGTCACGATTGTTAACATCCTGCGTGTCCGGGCCGCTGAAGTGTTTACCAACGTTTTCACCGGATTAAAACTCCTTGGAATTGCTGCTGTTGTTTTCATTGGCGTTTTCTGGGGAAAAGCTAGGGCAGACATATTCCAGCATAGCACAATCTCCTCCTCCGGAAGCTTGGTGGCTGCGTTTGGCTTAGCTCTCATCGGCGTTCTCTGGTCCTATGGTGGATGGCAACACGCTACTTTTGTCGCTGGAGAAGCACGCAATGCCAAGCGAACGATACCCAGAGCCATGATCCTGGGGGCCCTCGTGGTGGCTGTGGTTTACCTCCTTACCAATGTGGCTTATCTCTTTATGCTCCCCATTAACTCAATTGCCGCTTCCAACAGCCTTGCTGCTGACGCCATCTCCACAATCCTTCCTTTTGGTGGCGTATTGATCGCACTCCTGATTGCGATCTCCACCTTTGGAACTCTCGGCATCTACACTCTCTCAGCCCCCCGCATATACTATGCCATGTCCCGTGACGGTCTCTTCTTTAAAAAACTCGCTTGGGTTCACCCCCGCTTCCAAACACCTGTCAACGCCATACTCGTACAATCAGCCTGGGCTGTCGTCCTCCTCCTCTTCTGGGGAACATTTGAAGACCTTATAACCTATGTGGTTTTTACAGATTGGGTTTTCTTCGGATTGACAGCCGTTGGGATCTTCATCTTCAGATGGAAGCTCAAAGACCATCCGAGACCCTATAAAACCTTGGGTTATCCTGTCGTTCCCCTCATCTTTATATCGATAACATTCCTTTTCGTTCTGAATTCCCTCATAGAGAAACCCCTTCATGCCTGGGCAGGATTAGTACTTATGATTCTTGCCCTTCCAGTGTTTTTTACCTTTAAAAAGCGTCGGAAGAATTCTCAGACCGATTAAGATTCTTCTGTGGAGAAAAGGTCGGCGGAAGAGAAGTGTGGTTCGCTGGTTACATTGATACCAAGCTTTCTAAGTCCTGCCTCATCACCAGGTGGTGGTATATGGGTGAGATGAGCCTCCGTCCCTCTGAGTTCTGGTAGCCTTTTCAGGGCCAATTCAGCTGCCGGATTGCTTCTTGCGCCGATACTTAGACTTATCAAGGTCTCTACAAGATTCAGGCTCGTCGATTTCGACTGAAGGGCGTTTTTTTTGAGATCGCTTACGCAATCGATAATATTGTCTGGAAGCACAGGAATCTTGTCGGGAACTTCGGCGAGATGTTTTATGGCCCGTAAAACTAAACTGGATGACGCATGAAACAGCGGTGAATTGTTCCCCTTGATGATCTTTCCATCTGAAAGTTCGAGGGCAGCGCCACAATATAATCCCTTGTGGCCTTTCTTTTTTATCTTAGCTTCCTCTGCGGCCTCCTTTGCCGGCACAACAACCTTGCGATTTTCAGGGGTAAGTCCGAGTTCGTCCATGATCAATTTCACTCTATCCACCGGAGCTTCATCCGAGAATCCCATCACATGTTCACAGGAATAGCGGAAGTACCTTCGAATGATCTCTTGTTTGGCCGCCTCCTGCACGATCTTATCATCGATAATGCCGCATCTAGCCCTATTTACGCCCATATCCGTTGGGGATTTATAGAACGATTCTGCATCTGTCAATCTCTCCAGGATCCGCCGCAAGACAGGGAATACTTCTACATCCCGGTTATAATTGACCGCCGTTATTTTGTAGGCATCCAAATGAAAGGAATCTATGAGATTGAAGTCTCCCAGGTCGGCTGTTGCCGCTTCATAGGCGATATTTACAGGATGTTTTAATGGCAGGTCCCAAATGGGAAAGGTTTCGAATTTGGCGTATCCAACGTGGATACCTCTCTTGTGTTCATGGTACATCTGAGATAGACAGGTGGCCAATTTCCCGCTCCCCGGACCGGGACCTGTTACCACCACAAGAGGTTTGTTTGTCGGGATGTATTCATTCGCTCCATACCCCTCTTCACTGACGATCAGATCCACATTGGTCGGATATCCACGAGTGAATTTATGGGTGTAGACATTGATATCTCTACGTTCCAATTTATTTTTAAAAATTTTGGCCGCAGACTGGTCCTCAAATCGTGTGATTACAACACCCCTTATGGGAAGATCCCATTCTCTCAGGTCGTCGATAAGTTTTAGTGCATCTGCATCATAAGTGATCCCGAAATCGGCGCGAATTTTTTTCCTTTCAATATCCCCTGCATAAATACAAATCAAGATTTCCGCATTGTCCCTCAGCTTCTGGAGCAATCGCATTTTGACGTTGGGGTCGAATCCAGGCAGCACTCTCGCCGCATGGTAGTCGAACAACAATTTCCCCCCAAATTCGAGATAGAGCTTATTGTCGAATTTGCTCACTCTTTCCATGATCGATTGGGTCTGTTCATCCAGATACTTTTCATTATCGAAGCCAATTTTATTCTTCATAGACAAATCCCTTTGGATGGATGAATTTATACAATTTAGGGAATAATAAATAAGTTACAGCAATTTATCAAGGAGGATGAATATCTTTTTGAAAACCTGATTAATACATCAGTCGAATCTCTTTGGAGAGCGGCGGTGTAAGGTGGCCTGCTCGTAAGCGTACACCACTCTGATTAGATTGGGTTCGTCGAAATTTCGCCCCACAATTTGGAGGCCTGCAGGCAGGTTTTCATAAGTGTAGCCCATGGGAATGCTTACTCCTGGCATCCCTGTATGGGGGGGGATGAGCTGACTGTTGTCGCCAGCAGGGCTCTTAAAATCAGCCAGTTTTCGCGGCGGATTGCTCCATGTCGGATATATGATAAAATCCACATTTTGGTCGGCCATCACCCTAAACACAGCTTCTCGAAAGGCCACATTCTTCGGTTCTGTATAGAGATCCTTACAGGCTGGCTCCTCCTGGAGGGGCACTTCGAGCGCATGAAATATCCGCATCTTGTTGGGTGTGGCAAACAGGCCTTTGTTATAAACCTCAAGCAGGTTTTTTATGGGGGCGGCATCGCCCACCGAAGCCAGGTAATTATTGATGTCATGCCGGAACATATCGCACCATATGCCTTTAGTGAGCCTGCCGAAGTCGGGAATCACAAAAGGATCCACAACTTCAGCCCCAGCTGACTTGATATCTTTTATGGCTTGCTCGAAAAGGACCAGTACCTCGGAATCGGTGGTAGGCATATCCGTGTAAAGACGAAATACGCCGATTCGTGCTCCTTTAAGTCCATCTTTATCGAGGTACTGTGTATAATTCTCAGGAATCTTCCCTTTTGATCTTTCCGTGATTGGATCATCCGGATCATAGCCGGCAATCACTTCCAGCACTCTGACCGCATCTTCCAGAGTCCTGCACATCGGGCCCCCGATATCGTTCCGTAGGTAAAGGGGGATGATACCGTCTCGACTGGTTAGGCCCATAGTTGAACGAATACCGACCAAGCTGCAGTGCGATGACGGGCCGCGAATGGAATTCCCTGTATCCGTCCCCAATCCCACAGTCCCAAAATTTGCCGCTACAGCCGCAGCCGTCCCTCCACTCGATCCCGCTGGAACTCTATTGAGGTCATAAGGATTGGCTGTCACGCCAGCCGTAGAACTCAGCGTATGATAGGGGCTGAACGCCCATTCCGCCATGTTGGATTTAGCCAACATAATGGCCCCTGCCTCTCGAAGCTTCCTCACCTGATACGCATCATCAGGAGGAATAAATCCCATAAGAGCCATAGAGCCACCGGTTGTTTGCATATCGTATGTTTCATAGTTATCCTTAACGATGACAGGGATTCCATGAAGTGGGCGTAACTGCCCGGTCTTCTGGAATTCCGCATCCAACTCATCTGCTGTTTTTAAAGCATCCTTATTAGTCAGCACAATGGCATTGAGTCGTGTGCTTTTGTCGTATTTATCAATTCTCTCTAAATAGACATCAACCAATTCCCGGCATGTGAGATCTCCGGACCGATATGCCTCATGAATGTCTGCAATAGTTGCCTCTATGACAGAAAAACCGATGGGAGTTTCTCCCTCTTTAGGACCACATCCCCCTATAAAGATTGTTATTACAAAAAGGACAGCGATGATAAGTGGATTTCGCAATGGTCTCGACATGAATGATCCTCCTCGGGCATGTATCATTGTTCATCTAGGAGCATACCGTTTTCCCCGAATTAACGCAAATTTTGACAAGTAAATATCACCCTGCGATTCACCGAAAATGGTGGTCGACTTGTAATTTTAATGGCATTTCATATGGGGTAGAAAGTGATTCCCAATCAGAACGGTCTTTGGTGATATTACGACTTTTTACAAAAGATAAGCTAAGTTTTATATACCTGGCCTAAATTGCTCCAACCTCTCCTTCGCGTCTTCCACCTCAGCTATCCCAAGATCAGCATCCTTCCAGAGGGTGAGGGGTTTTTCAATTAATATTAGATTTCAAATGCTCCACGAAATAGCGGCGCACGGCGTCAAGATAATATGGCTCTTGAAATACACCCATATGGGTTCCCTCCGGAAAGATGAGCAGATCAAATGGCTTGTTTGCCCGAATAAGCGCTTCAACCATCTTCATTGTATGAGAGAAGGGACATGCATCATCGCTTGTTCCGTGAATAAGAAGCAATTTTCCTTTTAGATTTCCTGCTAATCTGTGAAGTGAGGCTTTCTCATATCCTTCTGGATTATCTTGCGGCATGCCAAGGTAAGGCTCCATCCATTCTGCCCCGGCTCCATACGGATCGATCATGTAAGGGGCGCCTGATATTCCGACATGATAGACCTCGGGTGCCTTCAACATAGCCAGTGGTGGAAGGGTGCCTCCTCCAGAATACCCATATACTCCAACCCTATCCAGGTCTATGTAGGGCCGCCTTTCGGCGAGCTGTTTTATCGTGGCCACATGGTCAACAATGCTATGGCCGACGAACTCGTTCCGAAAGAACACATCACGGAACGCTTTCCCTCGCCCTTCTGTCCCTCGAGCATTTACTAGAAAAACAATGAATCCCTGCTGAGCCAGTGCATGAGCTAGCCAGCCGGGCCAATTTGAAGTAAAGGTGTGTGGTACAACTGCTGCGTCATCAATCATTTCGATAACTGGGTACTTTCTGTTTTTGTCAAAATAATAAGGCTTATAGAGAGCTCCGTAGAGGTCTGTCTCTCTATCGGCTGCCTTGACTACGAATTCCTCTGGTGGGCTCCACTTCAGCTCTTCAAGGAGCACGTCAATATTGGCTCTGGAAAGTACTTGCAGCAGTGTACCATCTGCTCTCCGCAACTCTACAACAGGGGGCTGGTTTACTGTAGAGTAGGTGTCAAGAAAAAACTCTTTCGAGGGCGAGAATTGGATCATTTGGGACCGTACGTCCCTCCATATCCCTGCACTGTCGTGGTCTGCGGGTGCTTCAGTAAGGCGTTTAAATCCCTGTCCTTCAAGGTTTACTCGAAATAGATGATCATCGTATGGTCGAAACCCTTCAACGCGGGCAGCGAAATAAATCCAACCAGTTGCTTCATCTATAGTGACCAACCGAGTCACTTCAAGAGCCCCTTTTGTCAGTTGCCGAATGAGATTTCCTTCCAAATCATAAAGATAGAGATGAGCCCAACCATCCTCTTCAGATGCATAAATGAATCTCTTTCCATCCGACAGGAATGTAACCTTTCCCACCCAAGTAAATGGGGCAGTGTAATAGAAAGTTTCAGTTTCTTCGGTATGGATAATCCGGCTGGAGCCAGTGGAAGAGTCAGCACCCATCAAATCGTATCTCCTCACCCACCGGTCCATCCTCCTGTAAAATAGCTCGGCTCCATCGCTACTCCACTCAAGAGGCATGAGATACCGGTTCAGCTCTCCGGTATCTATCCGCAACCGCTTTCCGGAAGGTGTTTCAATAATAAAGAGTTCTTCCTTGCATATTGGAAAACCAGGCCTATCGTATGGTATCCATTCCACCTCTTCAGGCGTCTTCAA
Source organism: Candidatus Aminicenantota bacterium (assembly GCA_050115915.1). Taxonomy (GTDB): domain Bacteria; phylum Acidobacteriota; class Aminicenantia; order Aminicenantales; family Aminicenantaceae; genus WTAW01. Next base: position 4,770 of record JASFPP010000117.1, on the reverse strand, counting down.
CCAGCGTACAATAGGTATCTTTGGCGCTATGCGGAAGTCATATTTTACCAGCGCTAATCTCAAGCTGTCAGGGGACCATTGGGCTACGTATAGATCCCACTCGTAGTTTTTGATCCCGTCTTTGGTGATCTGCACCTCACTGCCATCAGAGCTTGAGCGCAACCACAGATTATATTCTTTGATGGTTGCTACCCACCGACTATCAGGTGAGAGCAGTTCTCTGCCCCTTGAACCCCATCGGTCTTTTTCTACTACTGAAACAATGGGGGCTTGGGAAATCTCACATGTCCCAAGCTGAAAGATAAATTCCTTGTCTTCTAATTTGAACTTGATCGCTTTTTCGTCATTAATGAAAGAGAACGTCTTAAAGGGAATCCCCTTTTTTAGAGGTTCGTGTCCAAGAATATCCGCCAGCGCTTCTCGTAAATCGCAAGTATCAAATAAAGGTTCTTTAGTGTTTGCTCTTGGATCAACCTTGTAAATAACTGTATTTTCAGAAATTCCTTCGGTATACCAGAAACAGTTTCCTTCAGCCATCCAGTGTGGCTCAACAACACCGCCTTTAATATAGTGATTCGCAAGTTTTTCTCTGGCATCAGAATCCAACCACATTTTTGCATACTGAAAATAAAGCTTCTCCCGTTCTGATTGCTTTGATCTCTGCGCATTTACCAAGGGTAAAATGACCATAAGGCTGATGACCAGAAGAGCAAATATTGTTCCCTTTGGCTTATTCATGCATATCCCCCTTTAGTTTTACATAATATATGTTTAATAAGATCTGTTATCTTGAAGTTAACTCAGATATCTATGTGGAAATCATTTTTATTTCAATCCCGCCAACCTCTCCCCCGCATCATCCACCTCAGCTATCCCTGGGTCAGCATCCTTACAGAGGATGAGTGATTTCTAGTCAAACTCTAATAATTCTCCTCTTCAATCCACAAATTTTCTATATTCAAGATTAAGTCAAACTGAAGATCGTTGCTGAGCCCGCGAACGCGCTGGTGGGCCACACTCGTATTGACTGAGGGGAACAAGAAAGTTATCGGCATGTCTTCCTGGAGGAGCGGCATAAGCTTGCTGTAAATGCGATCATACTCAGCAGGATCTCCAGTCTCATTTGCAGTATTGAGCAACTGGGCAACCTTCGGATTCCTGTAGCTTAACCAGGAATCCTGCCTGAACCATTTGATGAGACCCCCGTTGCCTTCCCAATTAGGGAAAGTAGAGAATGCCGCTACGTAATCGTTGTTTCTAAGCTTTTCACGTACTAGATTTTGTTCAAGTGTCTGGACTTCCATACGAACTCCTATCCGACGGAACTGCTCTTGGACATAAACGGCTGCCCGTTCCATTCCATCACCAGGTACGATTGCCACAAAGCGAAACTTTATTCCTGACCGCGTTCGAATTCCATCCGAGTTCTTAGCTCTCCAGCCAGCTTTGTCGAGTAACTCTTTTGCTAGTTCCGGATCGTAAGGCAGCGGTTTGAGCAGTTCACCACGCCAGAACTGACGCCACGTGAATATCACATCAAATATTGGGATATTCTTTGGAAAGTTGAACAATCGGTGTAGCTCACGCCGGTTGATTGCTAGCGTCAGCGCTCGGCGAACCGATGGTTCATCTAAGAGTTGACTGCGTTTATTCCAAAATATCACTCCCAGATAGGAAAGATCAGGCCAAATGTTGTGATAAACTCGAAAACGGGGATCGTTTACAATCTTTGGAATATCCATCCCTTCACTGGCTGCCAGGACATCGACGTTACCGCTAAGGAGTTCGGTCACAGGGGCACTCCCACCAAATTTCAGAATAAGTCGCTCTATCCTTGGTTTTTCCCTATAATAAAGGGGATTTGCTTTGAGCTCCACCATCATCTTTGGTATATGGCGCACATAACGGTAAGGACCATTGCCTATGGGTTGCGTCCAGAACTCCCAGTTCCAGAATTGGTAGGGATCCAAATCTTCAAGCAGATGCTTGGGATAGTAGACAGCATAAGGATCAAGCTCAGGTATAGGTTTCAGGAATTTTCCTTTTCTGATTATTTTAAACGTGTGATCGTCGAGAACGGTGACGGAAAACTCCCGATATGAACCATAACCTACATTTGGATGAGCATACAGGTCTAAAGTGAACTTAATGTCGTGGGCTGTGACCGGTACACCATCGTGCCACCTAACATCCTTGCGAAGGTGGATTATCCATGTACGGTAGTCTGGCGAGTGTTCCCAGCTTTCAGCAAGTCGTCTTTCCAGTTTTCCGTTCTTACCATAAGTGACCAATGGGAGGAACACTAAAAATTTTGCAGGCATGTCATGTATTGGGCCGAGAGCCCTCTCATCTGTCGGATAGAGGATGGTGATTGTGGATGCTTCGATTCCTGTTCGATCGGTTTCTCGACTGCATTGCATGGCTGCAAACACGCCGATGAACAGACACACCAGCGTTATAGCCTTACGTTTTGGACGCCTTGCCACCCCTTTATAATGCTCCATTTTCCCCAATCAATCCCGCCAGCCTCTCCCTCGCGTCCTCCACCTCAGCTATCCCAGTGTCAGCATCCTTCCACAGGTCGAGGAATTTCTCGTAATGCACTATGGCTATGTAGCTTCTCCTCTTATTACAAAATTATCACTCGAGGCCGATTCTTTTCTGCAGCTCTGAAAACCTCGGATCTAACCTGATAGGATTAAAAATTATATCTGTTTTACTGTAGATTAAAATCTCACAACGCTCCTCATAAGCTTTTTCTAACCATTCAAAGGCTTTATCATTCTCTCCTAATCCCACATATATATTAGCTATCCAGAATGGAGAAACAAAGTGTTCAATCGAGCGCTCCTTCAATTCCTCAAGGATTCTTTTCGCTTCCTCATCCTTTCCAGCCTGAGCATAAATCCACCCCAAATATGACATATAAATTGAGCCACCTGATATTTCTACAGCCTTTTTTCCCTCTGTAATCGCTTCAGGAAACCTATTTAAATCAGCATACGCCAACCCAAGAAAGCTATGGGCGAAAGCAAAGTTTGGATCCATTTCTAGCGTCTTAAGGAGCTGTTCAACTGCCTTCCCAGGTTGTCCTACATTCAAGTATAAATCCCCTAGCAAGGAATTTATGATAAGCGAAACGGGATCGAGTTCTAAGGCAATATTTACTTCTCTAAATGCTTCATCAAAGCGATCTTGCGTCATCAAAAACTCTGCATACCAATGACGTGCTGTTGCATAATTGGGATTGAGCTCGATAGCCCGATTGAACTCGCGCTCTCCTTCATCGAAGTCCCAGTAATATTGCCATATAGCATAAGCGAGAGAATTATGAGCCTCGCCTAACGTCTCATCTAAAGCTATAGCTTTTAAAGCGGCTTCTTTGGCCCTTGGATAGGATTCTTTTGGAGGGACGTTGCCGTATAGACTGATCAGATTATAACAGTCAGCCAAGCCGACATATGCCAGGGCATAATCAGGATCTTCTTCCTTTGCCTTTTCGTAGTGGGCGATGGCCTTCCTTAGGTCCTCTGCAGTTCTCTTGTTCCAGTAGAAAAGTCCTTTGAGATAGGCTTGATAGGCTTCGGGCTTTATTTGCGGTTTTACAGAAAGGCGCCTCTCTTCCTCTGGAGTTAACTGTACTTTGATCTCTCTCGCAATGGCTTTAGTAACTTCACGTTGTAGAGTGAGAATATCCTTAAGGTTATATTCGTAATTTTTAGCCCAAATAAGGCGATCGGTCGGGGCGTGTATTAAATGGGCTGATATACTCACCTGATTTCCTAAGAGGAGCACAGAGCCTTGTACGACTGCATCGACGTTTAATTCTTTCGCTACATCGGGCATAGATTTTCGGACTCCTTTATACTGCATGACGGACATTCGAGATATCACCCTTTGGAAGCCCGATATCTTTGCCAGCTCGGAAATAAGGCGCTCTGTCATGCCATCCGCAAAATATTCTTGTTCAGGATCACCCGAGAGATTCTCTAGGGGGAGCACAGCGATCGATTCCACTTCTTCACTGGGTTTGGTTAAAAGTAAGACCGCTACTATGATGACCAGAATCAAAGCCACAATAGCGGTGGCGAAGATAACGAGATTTTTTCGCTTTGCTCTGGAAATTTTTGTCGTCATGACTTCCCTGACAGAAGGGATTCTCTCAGCAGCGGGAATTCCTTCCTCGATATCGGTTAAGGCTGCCCGTAATTCTCCCGCATTCTGGAATCGATTCGTTTTGTCTTTCTCCAAGCATTTGAGGATAACAAGGTTGAGGTCTTCAGGAATCTGAGCATTCAGTTCCTTAGGATTTTGGGGAATCTCGCTCTTGTGTTTCACACCAACGCTAAAAGGTGTATCTCCCTCAAATGGCACTCTTCCTGTCGCCATCTCGTATAGGATGACTCCTGCTGAGTAGATATCAGAGCGCTGATCGACTTCCTTGCTTTCCACTTGTTCGGGTGACATGTATTCAGGTGTGCCGATCATAACACCTGCACCTGTAATCCCTTTTGCTTCAAGCGAGCGTGCGATTCCAAAATCCATGATCTTAGCATTCCCTTCCTTATCAATCATGATGTTGGAGGGTTTCAGGTCTCTATGGACAACCCCTATCCTGTGAGCCTCTAAAAGTCCTTCACAAACCTGCTTGGCTATAGAAATAGCTTTGTCTGAGCTCAACTGGCCCATCATCCGAATCATGCCTTTCAGATTCTCACCGTCAACATACTCCATTGTGATAAAGTAGTTACCTTCAGATTTTCCAAGGTC
>JASFPP010000116.1:0-12173 GCA_050115915.1 Candidatus Aminicenantota bacterium | reverse complement strand
AGCCTTTGATTCGGTCACTCTGTATGGATGCGACCCGGATAGACGCCCGGATATCTACGGTAAAGTGGGAACTTCGGGTGTGAGCATCTGCACTCTGGATGATATGAAGGTTCTCTATGGAGGGTTCGACCTCAGTGCTCCCAACACATCTGTCTCCATGACGATAAACGGACCCGCCCCTATCATCCTGGCGATGTTTTTGAACGCGGCTGTGGACCAGAAAGTGGATGCCTTCATCGCTGAAAATGGCAAAGATCCCACCAAGGAGGAGTATGAAAACATCCGCGCCTCTGTGTTGTCTAATGTCAGGGGAACTGTCCAGGCCGATATTCTCAAGGAAGACCAGGGGCAGAACACATGTATCTTATCCATAGAGTTTGCCCTGAAGATGATGGGTGATATCCAGGAATATTTTGTCCAGAACAACGTGCGGAATTTCTATTCGGTTTCTATCTCCGGCTACCACATTGCCGAGGCGGGTGCCAATCCGATCACGCAGCTCGCTTTGACTCTGTCCAATGGATTCACATACGTCGAGTACTACCTTTCGCGCGGCATGCCTCTGGATAGTTTCGGTCCAAACCTCTCTTTTTTCTTCTCGAACGGGATGGACCCGGAATACACGGTTATCGGGCGAGTGGCCCGACGGATCTGGGCGATCGCCATGCGGGAGAGGTATGGCGCGACCAGCCGGTCGCAGATGCTCAAGTACCACATCCAGACATCGGGGCGGTCACTCCACAGCCAGGAGATCCAGTTCAACGACATCCGGACGACACTCCAGGCTCTCTGTGCGATCTATGACAACTGCAACAGCCTCCACACCAACGCCTATGATGAGGCCATCACTACACCGACGCAGGAGTCTGTGCGGCGGGCTTTGGCGATCCAGCTCATCATCAACCGCGAGTGGGGATTGGCCAAGAATGAGAACATGAATCAGGGCAGTTTCATCGTGGATGAGTTAACGGACCTGGTGGAAGAGGCCGTGCTCACGGAATTCGACAGGATCTCCGAACGCGGAGGCGTGTTGGGCGCCATGGAGACAGGTTTCCAGCGGAGCAAGATTCAGGAAGAATCCATGCATTATGAGATGCTCAAACACACCGGAGGTCTTCCCATCATCGGGGTGAACACGTTTAGAAATCCTGAAGAAGATGAATCGCAGGAAGGTTTTGCAAGGATCCCCCTGGCGAGAGCTACAAAAGAGGAGATTGAATCGCAGATCAAACGCCTCTCTGATTTTCAAACTCGGAATGAAAAAAAGGCACCTGCGGCCCTCGAGAGACTCCAGAAAGTTGCGCTTTCCGGGGAGAATATCTTTGCCGAGCTCATGGATACGGTTAAGGTTTGTTCTCTCGGCCAGATCACCCAGGCGTTGTATGAGGTGGGGGGACAGTATAGACGGAATATGTAGCTTTTATCACACAGAAATTTCTGAAAACTCGAACACTGTTACTCGATAGTGCTTACGGGGATATCTTCAAAATCGCAGATGTCTTTTATGCAATCACTCTTTTCTCTGACACAAAAATTAATTTTGACGTTATGTCTGTAAGACATGTTTTTGTTCGGTGTTGTTGTCTGCGTAAACCACGATCTCGAAATTTGTCTTTGGTGTTTTGCTGATAACATCCGCACATCCGGAGCAGCATGCCATCCAGTTGAACTCGAGGAAGGAAAGAGCAACGGCGAGAATGAGGATTCCGATTTTTGTGATAAGCTTCATTTCCCACCTACCTTAAATTTCCATCCCCTTCACTTCTATATACGAATTTTAGCCTATAAAGTTGCACTTTTAGTCCGTGCTATTCATAAAAAATGTCGATATTTTTCAGATAAAAACAGTACCAAATATTCACATTTTTCTTCCAGTAAATCACTTGAACATATTTGATTTCTGTTGAGAAAATATAGATAATGGATAGCTTAAAATTCGTGTAAGAGAGGCTTGGATGAAAAAGCGAAAATTCAGATTCAGGGCATTCACGGCGCTGATGATGCTCTGGTCTTTTGTTCTGGAGACAGTCTCGGGAGTGATTCTCTACATCGTCCCTCCCGGGAGGATCGCCCATTGGACCAACTGGAAACTCTGGGGATATACCAAAGATCAGTGGGGCGCCATGCACACGATCTTTGGTTATGTGTTTCTTGTATTCGCTGTGTTGCACATTTATTACAACTGGAAGCCGATTGTTAATTACATAAGATCCAAATTGAAAGCAGGACTGCGGATGCGGACGGAACTGGTGGTTTCTCTCGTGATCACCGTCTTGGTCTTCATTGCGACAGTCATCAGCCTTCCCCCTTTCAGCACGGTCATGGATATCGGTGAAGGATTTAAGAATTCTTGGGAAGAAAGCAAGAATGAGCCCTTCGTGCCTCATGCAGAGCTCATGCGTTTTGATGAGTTTGTGAAGACACTCGGGATTCCGGAGGATAAAGCTTTGCAAATCTTAGAGGCATCCGGGATTGCCGTAAGAGACAGAAAAGCACTGATCAAAGAGATCGCTGAAAATGAGGATGTTGCGCCCTCCGAGATCCATGACCTCCTTGTCCAATCCCTTTCCAAAGAGGAAAAGGACAAACTGAGCGGAGCTGCAGGAAGTCAGCCCAGAGGAGGTTTCGGGGCCAAGACTCTAGCACAGGTTGCCGCTGAGCTCGATATCTCTGCAGAGGATGCTGTTGACGTTCTTGAATCGAAAGGGATATCAGCAAAAAAGGACGAGCTGATCAGGACAATAGCCACGAACAACGGAAAAAGGCCCGTTGAGATCGTCAACATCTTGAGGGATACGAAGGAATAAGCCCGGTCGAACCCAGCCCTTCTCACGGTTTTCTCCACCACACAATTGGATCACACAAGACCGCATGAAGCTTACTTGCCATTACAGTTTTGGAAATGATGACATTGTCTATCTAATGGGGTGCAATTGAGAATGGCCTTAAGTGCCTTGAAAAAGGTCGGAATCACACGAACGTTTTTACGATCTCGTTCTGCAGATCCTGGAGCTCTTTGTAGGCGTTGTTGATCTCTTTGATCTTTTCGTTGAGCCGGGTTATCAATTTCTGCTTTTCCAGTCCATTCCGCAGTATGATGAGGAGATCGTCGTTATCCCAGGGTTTTTCGATGTATTGGAAGAGACCTACGTGATTTATTGCTTTGATGGCGTTTTCCTTATCCGCATACCCCGTGAGGATTATCCGTGGCACCTCAGGTTTGATCTCACGGACTTTGGCTAAAAAGGAGATGCCATCCATCTCCGGCATGAGATAGTCGGAGATCACCAAGTCCACACTCCCTGACTCGATGTATTCCAGAGCATCTTTGACGGAGATAAATGTTTTAATGGTATATTCTGTTTCCAGAGTTAAAAATGATTTAAGGCTTGTCAAAACCATATCTTCATCGTCCACGATCACGATCGTTGATTTTTGTTCTGTGTTTTCCATTTTCCCTCCTCAGGATTCTCTCTACCCGACGTATTTTATCTGGAGATACGTGTGATGAGCTTGCGCAATTTTTTAGCCAGGGTCTTCATGATGCTTTGAGTGATCGCCACATGATCGGCTAAAAGATCGATAAAATCTTCTTTGTCGAGCCGGAGAATTTGGGACGTTTCGAGTGCCGTAGCTGTTGCCACGCGCGGTTCATCGTCAAACAGAGCCCAGGTTCCGAATGCCTCCATATTCCCTGCCACCGTGACTTCAATGTCCCCACGGGTCAACCTCACTTTTCCTTCGATCACCACATACATCGAATCCGGGATCTCATCTTCCTTATAAATGACATCACCGGCTTGATACTCGATCTCTTCAGCGATAGCAGCGATATGGGAGAGGTCCTCAGTGGAGGTGTGTTCGAAGATATCCACATCTTGAAGCAACAGGACTTTTTCAACTGTCGTTAACATGTATAAACGCCCTTCAGTCTTCTTGTGAAATTATCATACTTTCTATTCAGTCGTCAAATAGGGTTAAGAACTCAAACGATGGAGATACAGCTGCGCTGTCTCACTGACGATGGGATCGTTCGAATGGATGAGCTCTTGGATCGAGTCGTAAAACTCTCTGTTGTTCAAAGCCGCATTGAGATAGATCGCACAGGCCTTGAGCCAGTTGTCGTGGCTTAGAAGCAGAGACTGGATGGATTCGAGCTCGTCTGTTTGTTGTTCCTTTGCCTGCAAGGATTTGTTTTCTGAAACGGGCTCTGGCCGGCCCTCCTCAACGATCGGGATAAGGATCCTCTTCAGTCGTGTCTCGAGAATATTATCGAGAAATTCTATGGCGATCGCTTTTAACTTTGCCGCCTGGCTCATGAGCCCCAGGTAGGCGTCGACCATATCTTTGGGCGGATATTTCATCCCCAGGAGGCGGAAAATCCTCTCCAGGTTTTTATCCAGCTTCTCTTCGAGTGCTAACAAGAGGAGGAGCCGTGCCTTTGTATCTTGATCCGGGTGTGTTTTTTTGTCGGCCTTTCGTTGCATAATTAATAACATTTCGCTCTGTTTGAGCCAAACACGAAGAATTCTTTTGTAGTGCTCTATCTCATCGAGAACCCTTGTTTGAATGACATGCGGATCGAATTTCAAGGCAGGAAATTTGGCTCTGAGTTTGTTGAGGGCCTTTATGATCTCATAACGAAGCGTGAGATCCATGATGTCGAGGTTGTGCATCAGAGTATTGACGGCTCTTTGAGAGTCGATCATCGCCAATACTTTTGGGATGGCCAATTTTTTACCTCTATCCACATCGGGACTTTCAAAGATTTTCGTCAGTATGATGACAATGTCTTCTCCGAAAGAGACCAGTGCCTCTCTGACGTGTTTACGGAGATGTTTGGTGTTGAGATGTGTGATCAAGACCGGTATGAATTCTTTGTCCGACGTCTTGCCCATGCTCATTATTGCGGCCATTTTGACTTCCGTAGATTCATCGTTGATAAAATCGTGGAGGAGGGGATAGAGATCCGGGTCTTTGGCCAGACCAATGGCTTTGGCGATGTTTATCTTTATATACCCTTTTTCGTTTTCGTCGGCGGCCTTATCCTGGAGCTCATCCAGCATGTTTTGGAAAAGGTCATCAAGGGCAATCTCCCGCCTAAAATCTTTGTTCTCCCTCCACTCGAGGGCTATGACTGTTGTTGCAGCCAGTTGAATTCTGTAGTTTTGTTTTTCGAGAAATCCTTTCAATGTCGACGCCGAATCCTCGGAAGTCTTTGCGATGTATCGAATGGCTTCGGCCTGGACAGCAAGGTCGTCACTGGATACGAGGGCTTGCGCTTCGGTCAACAGGTCGAGGTCCTTGTATTCGAGTGCCATTTTCAAAACAGACGATTTAACCGCATCGGAGGGAAAATCGATGAGTTTTTTTAGATAAGGGATGAGTTCCTTGTTTGCGACATCTTCGAGCATATTGAGGACGTACAGGATCTGACGCTCACTTTTTCCATCAAGCACCTTAGTGAAGCTTTTGAAAACAGCGGCATCGTCCAGGTTCAACTGTTGATCTTCGAGGTTGATCGACCGTTTCTCGATCGCCATCCGGAAAGAATTCACGTATTCATTTTTTATCCGGAAGATCAGGAACACCCACGCGGCGATCAGGGCGATGATGATCAAGCTGATGTATTGAACAGAAAGATTCAGTCCGATGACCAGAGTAATCAACAAAACACCCCCCAGGCCTTTGGCTGCATTCTTGACAAACACATCGATAAAAGATTTAGCTCTATTTTTAATCTCTGATGGGATCGGGATCGCCAGCAGCTCGGTGCTGGCTTTGTTGATGGAATGTTTAAATCCGCCATCTCCCATCTTGATCAGTATGGCCGACCAGAGAACCGGATATATAAAAACCGCCAGGGCTCCAATCATAATGGCAAAAGGAAGAAAAAGCAGAGAGGCTGTTACGCCGAGATGTTTGATGATTCTTCCGGTGAAGAAGAGCTGTATGATCAGAGAAAGAATATTCAGATTGGAGAGCCATAATCCAAAGAATGCCGTCAAACTGTCCGCTTCCGGTTTAGCCTGGGAGGCGATGGTCTGGAATTGGAAGTCGGCAAGGTTGGCCACGACGACACCCACTCCGATAATCCCTGCGAGAAAAGTAAGATGACGAGAGCTTAAGATCATTCGTATAGGATTGTCTTGCGCGCGGGCCATGGATATCTGTTTCTGCCGCGATGTTTTTTGCGTGAAAGCCGTGTGTTTTGTTCTTTTCCAGATCGACCAGACGAAAATCTGGCAGAGCATCAGGAATCCGATACAGAGAAAGATCATGTTTTCTGTGCTGAGACGCGGGGCCAAATAACTTGTCAGATATCCCCCAAAAATGCCGCCGGATATGGCTCCTGCGCCGATCAATCCGAAGAGGCGCTTGGCTTCTCTGGCATTGTAGATCTCATTGGCGAGTAGCCAGAATTGTGTGCCGGTAATCACTCCGAATATGGCAACCCATATATAAAAAGCATAGAGGAACCAGGCGCTATCATAGCCAGAATAAAGCAAAGACCAGAATGCCAGCAGTAAGGCGGCAGAGATAAAAAGCGTGCTTTGGATAAGCCGGTTGAGTCTGATCTTCTTGGAATATTTGGAATAAACGACGGCAACAAGGCCTGAAAATAGAGCCACCAGCACAAAAACGAATGGAAGTCTCTCATAGCCGTACCTGACAAGAAACAGCGAATTCCGCACGGGTTTAAGAATGGAGAGCGATGCGATTATAAGGAATCCGTAAAAAAACATCCCTGTGACAACCGTGGCTTCGCCCTCACGAATGTCGAACAGTTTGCGGAATAACTTTTTCATTTGACCCTTGTGCTGGGTTCCGATCCTCAATTCTTTGTTTTTTCTCTTTCCAGCTGTTCTTCCAGGTCCATGGGAAGGACAATCTGAAACTCCGTGCCTTTACCCAGCTCGCTGTTCACTTTTATCTCTCCTCTGTGATTCTGAATAATGTTATAGGTGATGGATAGACCCAGGCCAGTTCCGACACCGATTCCTTTTGTTGTGAAACCCGGGTCGAATACTCTCCTTAAACTTTCCTTGGGAATCCCGATCCCATCATCGGAAAATTTGATATACACTTTGTCATTTTTAGCGGATGTCGTTATCGAGATGGTTCCCTTTTCCTGAATCGCCTGTTTGCTGTTCACAAGAAGGTTCAGAAAAACCTGGTTCAACTGACTGGGAAAACAGGAGATGGGCGGGACATCCCCATAATTCCTGACCACGGTGATGTTATGTTTCAGCTCGTGATGGATGAGGACTAGAGTATCCTCGATGCCCTCGTGAATATCTACTGTCTTGAGTTCTGCTTCATCCAACCTAGCGAAGCTTTTCAAGCGCGTGACGATGTTTATGACCCTCTCTGCCCCGGATTTTATGACGCTGTTCGAATCGTCGATCAGCTTGAATGCGGCCTCGAGTTTGGGGAACTGTTTACAATCTTCGGGGAGCTCCTGCTGGATATATTTTTTCATCCTTTCCAAAGTTCTAAAAAGTGTGTCATGCATGCTGTTGATCGCTCCGATGGGTGTGTTGATCTCGTGGGCGATCCCAGCGACCAATTGACCGAGAGAGGCCATTTTTTCAGATTGGACCAGTTGAGTTTGGGCCTCTTTAAGGTGTAGGTTAGTCTTTTCCAGGTCGGTCAGGACATTCTTGACTTCCGTAAAGTCGTGGGCGATCCCTACATAGGAAAGGATCTTCCCCTCGTTGTCCTTCAAAGGGGAGATGCTCGAACGGTGATACCTCCAGCTTTTATCTTTGTGTTGAGCTCTGTACTCGATGCTCTGTTTTTCACCTGTTTGTTTGAGCTTGTTGAAATGAGTCAGACAATCATCCAGGTCATCGGGATGAATGTGTTCCATGAAGGGCCTGCCCATGAGTTGATAAGCATTGAATCCCATGATATCTTTGACATTCGGCGAAATGTAAGAAAACTCTCCCTCGGGTGTAATTGTGAAGATGATGTCATTGGCATTTTCCACGATGCCTCGGAACCGCTCCTCGCTCTCCTCGAGGGCTTTGAGAGCCAGATGCCGTGAGAGATACCCTCCGATCATGCTGGAGGCAGTCTGTAATAAGCTCACGTCTTCTTTACTCCACTCTCTTTCTTCCTTGACATCATCGAACCCGATGAAACCGTACCACAGATCATTGATCCAAATAGGTATGATGAGGATGGAGAGAATATCCTGGGCTTCCAGACCCTTTCTGAGTTCGGGTTCCAAGAAGCGGGTTATCCCTGTGTAAGGTTTATTTTGGGAGAGGGATTTTTTCCAAGTTTGGAGGCCTTCTTTGTATGGAAGGTGTTGGAGAATGGGATTGTCTATTTGAGGAGTTACACCGGGCGCACAGACCTCCCAGAGCTGTCGCATGCAGAGGCCGTCTTTCTCATCCATAAAATTCTCAAAGATGTAGGCCCGGCTTGTGTTGGAAGCTGTGAGCAAGTGATTCAGAGCTCCCGTTATCTCTGCTTCTATCTCGGTGCCGCTGAGCAGGGCTTCGGAGCAGGCGGCAAGTCCTTCTTCATATCTGAGCCTTGTGGCGATCGCTTCTTCTACTTTTTTTCGCTCGGTGATATCGTGGAGTCCGGTGATGAGAACCTGCTCTTCTCCGATTTGTGTCATCTCCACTGAAAGGAGGACCCAGATGGGATTGCCATCTGCATTCAGCACCCGGAATTCCTGGTTGTGAACGTATCCATCCTTTTCCAGTTTTTCTAGAATATGAGTTCTCTCTGTTTTGTCGTAGTAAAAATCGGGGGTAGTCTTTCCGAGAACTTCCTCCTTTTTGTATCCCATAAGCTTTACGAGGTTATCGTTCACGAATAGGATCGTGTTGTCGGATACACGACTGACCAAGACAGGCATCGGCGAGGCATTCACGATCGACTCGAGCTGTTCATAGGTCCGCTTGGGAATGGTGATATCGTTATAGATCCAGATGGTCCCCAGCTCCACCCCGTTCCGATCTAAAACAGGAATGCCGATGGGGAGGACAAACCGCTCATCCGGTTGGATCTGTTTGACGCTTCTTTTGTACATCTTGGCTGCATCGAATTCTTTCTTTACCATTTCTTCCATGGTCAACTGCATCATTTCCGAGACTTTGAGGAATTGTTTGTAGTCCTCAAAACATCCTTTGATCTTGTCCAAGAAAGTCTCAAAGGGTTTGTCTATGAGCTTATCGAACTCAATTCCGAAAAAACTGTCAGTTCCCCGGTTGGCCTTCCGTAACTTCCCCTCTCGATTGACCATGACCATGCTGGCAGGATAGGCGTCCATAATAGCTTGTAGCTCATCTCTGCTCTGCAATAGCTCTTTGAGGAGAACCTCCAACTGTTCGTTTTTGTGTTTCATCGCCTCCAGGAAGATCTTCCTCTCTGTGATGTCTCGTGCGATGCCGACGGCTTTCAAGACCTTGCCGTTTTCCACAATCAGGTGCGTATGGACTTCAAAATTTCTTGCCTTGCCCTTTTTTGTGAGCATGCGGAACTCCACCCTGCGGCTCCCTGTCTTTCCCTGCTGCATGGCTGCAATGAACGTTTTTCTGACGCGCTTTCTATCCCCAGGATGGATCACGTTAAAAACAGATGTTCCGATGAGCTCTTTGGGGCTATAGCCCATAGTGGCTTTTACAGCAGGTCCGACTTCGAGAAAAACACCTTTAGGACTCAGGGAATAGATGATATCCGGAAGGTTTTTTACTAGGATCTTAAGATTCTCCTCGGATGCTTGGAGCTGTTTCTGTAAACGTGTTGTCTCTATGGCTTTGCCTATGGTCGCTTCGATCTCTTCCATTTTTGGGGGCTCCAGGATGAAGTCAAAAGCTCCTTTCTTTAGGGATTTGACTGCTGCCGGGATGGTTCCATGGGAGGAGAGAATGATGATTGGAATTTCTGGCTTTATGCGCTGGGCTTTTGCAAGGAATTCCAGACCGTCCATTTGAGGCATATTCAGGTCGCAGAGCACAACGTCGAAATTTCGTTTTTTAAAAAGACTGAGCCCACTCCTGCCGGAAACAGCCATTGTGACGTTGTACTTTTTCGTGCGCAATAGACTGCTCAGCGCCCTCCTATGTTCCGCTTCATCATCGATACACAAGACTTTTATTTTGTCCATTGTCCCAAGTCCTCAATGAAACTGGATTATTCGTAAAAACTGCCGATACCTTTGCAGCGATCTAGCTCGCGAATAATCCATCTCAATCCTGGATTATTCATAAAAACTGCCGATACTTGTTCAAAATAAAGACAAATCCCATATGACATTGTACTTATCAAATATCCGTATGACAATGGCGTTGATCGAGTTTATAGGGCAGATTTTCAATTTTTTGTGCATGTTATCCGACTAAATTCATCGAGGTAAATTCTATAGTGATCTTTATCCGGGGTTTAAATAGCTATCATGCGACTGAGAGAGAAGGATTTGTAATAGAGGTGAGAAATTGACAGCAGCAAAGGTTTCAAAATCTCCCAAGGCAAAGCCCAAAGAGGTTGAAAAAGAGCTGCAAAAAGTCACCCAAACCCTCGAGACTTTCAGCGCGTGCCATAAGGTTTTGGTGCAAGCGACAGAGAAATCCGAGCTCCTGAACAAGATCTGCCGGGCGATCGTGGAAGTCGGTGAGTACAAGATGGCCTGGGTGGGAATTGCCGCCCAGGATAGCGAACAAACAGTCCGTCCGTTCGCTAAAGCGGGCGATGAGGAAGGATTTCTCAGCAGTGTGAAAGTCACCTGGTCCGACAGGGGAAAAAGCCACTGCCCCACAGGAAAGGCGATCCTTTCCCGAGAGCCCGTTGTGATCAACAACATCCTCAACGATCCGGACAATATGCCCTGGCGCGGTGAAGCGTTAAAACGGGGCTATGGAGCTGTTATCGCTCTGCCTTTGATCAGCAATGGAGGCACCTTCGGTGCACTCACGATTTTTTCAGAAGAGGCCGACGCATTTCGGAATGAGGATGTGAACCATCTTATGGACTTGGGGGAAAACCTCGTTTACGGGATTGTGGCCCTGCACACGAAAACAGCGCGTAACAGGGCTGAGATCGAGGTCAAAAAAAACCTCAACAAACTGCAGCAAACCTTGGGTGCGATCATCCAGGTTCTGGAAAAAACTGTCGAAGTCAGGGATCCCTATACGGCCGGACATCAGCGGCGAGTGGCGGACCTGGCGAGAAGCATCTCCGCGGAGATGGGATTTTCTCAGGACCGGATAGACGGGATCCGCATTGCCGGTATTATCCATGATATCGGTAAGATCTATGTGCCCGCAGAAATCCTGAGCAAACCCCGGCGATTGACTCCCTACGAGTTCAATCTTGTCAAAACACATTCTCAAGTCGGTTATGACATATTGAAGACGATCGATTTTCCTTGGCCTGTGGCCAGGATTGTCCTCCAGCATCACGAAAGGCTCAACGGTTCGGGCTATCCCAACAAGCTGATGCACGACAACATCCTGATAGAAGCGAGGATATTGGGAGTGTCCGATGTTGTCGAGGCGATGGCATCCCATCGGCCCTACCGTCCGGCACTCGGTCTGGATGCAGCGCTCAAAGAAGTGGCGGACCACAAGGGGAGCCTCTATGATCCTGAAGTTGTCGATATCTGCATACGGCTCTTCAAGGACAAGCTGTTCGATTTTGAGCCTTAAACCCCTTATCTTTAACAGAAATAATCTTTTTTATGGATGTAAGTGTCCTCAAATCTGCCATGGCGGATGCCCGGATTATTCCTAGATAACTGTCCATAGCAGCTCTATCCCGTCAGTTTCTCAATGAAAGTCTCTAGAAAGGGGACGACCCGGTCAGCAAAAGGGGGTTATGATAGCCCGGACGGGCCAAGATGGATTGAGCCGTCCCTCTATGGTTAGTCAAATAATAGCACAGAAAAACAGGTATTTCAATTGTCTTTTGATACAAAATAATCGAGTGTTTGAGTATGGATCAAATTTGACAAAGTTACTGAAAAAAAGGGGGAGGCTAACGTTTATAGGGAAAATTTAAAAAGGCAGCCGGACCCATGTATTTATTCGTAGCGGAGGGAGTCGACGGGATTGGCGAGAGCGGCTTTGATAGAGTGGTAGCTGACAGTGGCTAATGCGATCAATAGTGTCAATCCAGCAGCAAGAATAAATACCACCGGTCCGATACTGACCTTG
>JASFPP010000115.1:0-12234 GCA_050115915.1 Candidatus Aminicenantota bacterium | reverse complement strand
ATAAACATTATCCTCAACGCGATCGATGCGATGCCCAATGGTGGAACTCTGAGCATAGAGCTTTTGAAGCTCGATAACCTGGCAGTCGTCAAGATTGCGGACACAGGGACAGGAATCGATCCACAGCACCTTCCCCATATTTTCGATCCATTCTTCACGACAAAAGGCTTGGGCAAAGGTACAGGACTGGGGCTATCCATCAGCTATGCGATCATCCAGGAGCATGAAGGACGGATCACAGTGGATAGCGAATTGGGTAAAGGTTCGACATTCAGTATATATATCCCAATGAATCTGGACAAGACAAAAGTAAAGGAATCGAGTATTCGGTAAAAGACTATGGAGAAAAAAGGAATCATTCACATTATCGACGATGAACCCATCATTTATGAGGTTCTCCAGGACATTCTCACTTCAGAAGGGTACGCAGTTGAAGTTTCCATCAATGGACAGGAGGCGCTCGATAAACACTCCTCCCTTAAAGTTGACCTGATCCTTCTCGACCTTCTCATGCCGGGCATGGATGGCATAGAGGTTTTAAAGAGGCTTAAAAAGATCGATCCGCAGGTTGTCGTGATCATTATCACAGCTTACGCATCGATCGAATCTGCCATCTCCGCGATGAAAACGGGAGCCTACGACTATATCCAGAAGCCCTTCAAACATGATGAACTCCTCCTTGTTGTGGAGCGGGCCATCGCTCACCGGAGGCTCCAGGATGAAAACCTGCGATTGAAGGACGAGCTTAAAAGAAAGTACAGTTTCGAGAAGATCATCGGCAAGAGTGAAGTGATGAACCACATCTTCGAGATCATCAAAGCCTCTGCACCTACCAGGAGCACTATTTTGATACAGGGCGAAAGCGGAACAGGAAAGGAACTTGTCGCCAGGGCGGTTCACCTCAACAGCGATCGGGCAGATTCTGCATTTGTTGTCGTCAACAGCGGATCCCTGCCCCCCGACCTTCTGGAAAGCCATGTTTTCGGTCACGTCAAAGGAGCGTTCACAGGCGCGATCACCGAAAAACAGGGTCTGTTTGAAGCGGCTCATAAGGGGACCATTTTTTTTGATGAGATATCTTCCCTGAATCTGGACACACAGGCCAAACTGCTCCGGGTGATGCAGGATAGAGAATTCATGAAACTGGGAGGCACAAAAACCATCCGCGTCGATGTTCGTGTTATTGCCGCGACAAACACAGACCTCGAAGAATTGATCGCTCTGCAAAAGTTCCGGGAGGATCTCTTCTACAGGTTAAACGTCATCAAAATCGAACTGCCACCCCTGAGGCAGCGAAAAGAAGATATCCCACTCCTCACAAAACATTTCCTGGATATGTACAGCAAGGAGAACAACAAAGAAATCATGGGGCTCAGTGATGAAGTCGAGGAAATCCTGGATGATTACAATTGGCCAGGCAACATCAGAGAGCTGGAAAACCTTATCGAGAGGGCGGTCGTTTTGACAAAATCCAAGATCTTAACCCGTGAAACCCTGCCGAGCTTCCTTTTGCCCTCCCATAAAGAAGACACCGCAACGCTGGATTCTCCAAACGACGATCTCAACCTTAAAAGACAGATCCAAGACTATCAAAGACGGGCGATCATCAATGCACTGAAGAAATCGAAAGGAGTTCAAAAAAAGGCGGCAAGCCTTCTAGGGGTGAAGCCCACCACTCTGAATGAAATGATCAAGCGGCTCGATATCGATGTCGATCATATTGTTTAGGTTATTATCGAAACTTGCCGGGAACCCAGTTATCCCGGTTTATTTTTATATTTCTTGGCTCATTCGCTCGTTTAAAAACAAATTCTGAAACAGCATTCGTGACTTTAACTTTCTCCCTGACACGCTCGCCGTTCTCCTTCCATTCGATCCAGAGAGGAAAAACAAACGTCCCTTTGAGCTGAACCACGTTTAACTTCAAAAGGTAACCGGAATCGGTTCGCTCCACTGAATGGTGAACCTTAACATCTGGAAGCTGATAGGACTCGAACCAGCCTTCGAAAAACACGTCCAAGTCTTCTCCAGAGATTTCTTCGAATGTATTGAAAAAATCCTTGGAACGGGGGGCACTGTATTTATGCCGGTCGAAAAACGCACGCAATGCCCGAAAAAACACATCCTCTCCCAAAAAGTCTTTGAGCATATTCAAAACCAAAGCGGTCTTGTTGTATATGATTGCCTGGAATGCCTCGAACTCAGCATAGCTGATCCGAGAGCCCATGGTGATGGCTCCCCATTTGGATTTCTTCTTTGTCCAGGAGGAGAATTTCTTCATAATCTGGCTGTACGTTCCCCTCCCATATTTCTCTCTAAGATAGATGACAGAAGCGAACTGGGCCAATCCCTCGCTGAGCCATTGGTCATGGTAGGATCCCCAGCTCAAACCCTGTCCCCACCATTGGTGGGCGATCTCATGGGCGATAAAATACTCCTTCCACCGGCTAAGGTTGACAGGGCTGCCTTTAAATATGAACTCACGGGATTGGCCAATAATCCGAGGCCGTTGATTAAGAACAATGAATGAAGCGGGACTTTGCCCCCCCTCTTGAGGCCAGTATCTGTGTACGATGCAAAATTTTTCAAACGGATAATCCCCAAACTTTTTCTGGTAAAAATTAAGAATCTTCATCGACTCACCAAACAGATCCCACCGAAAACCCTGAATCTCAGTACCTCGGAAATACTGGAAGGGAAGTGGTGAGGATACTTCATCCATTATTTTGAATTCTCCCACAATGAACGCAAGATACTTGATAGGGATTTCACTTTCGAAAATAAAAACAGAGGATCCGACCTTTTCCAGATCTTCGACATCTTCAAGGCTGTCCAGGGTGGATTTTTCGACCAGCTTGCCATTAGAAATGCAGGTAAAACCAGGGGGCACAATAACTTTCAAGCGGGCCGTAAAATACTCTTCATCCGACGGGGCCGGATACCAATATGAAGACCGCGTATACAGACGGGAATGGTACTTGGGTTGACTTAGTCGGATCGTATCCTGGTATTGATAAGAGGATAAAACATCCTCTACCTGTGTCTCCGGAATAAGCTTTCCTCTGTAATAGATATCCAGGGTTTGCGTCTTGTTCTCCTCTGGCATGTTATAGAAATACACATAAAGTAAGTTACGCAGTTTGTCCCGTGTATAGAACAACTCATGCTTATATCCGTCATTGATACGCAGCACTTCAAGATCGGGGTGGAGTTTGAGTTTTATGCCGTCTAGAGAAGAGACTTTTGATTGGACAGTCAGTGTGGCCTTCCCCGATATGTAGGAGTTTTCCGGATTAAAATGGATATCGATCTTGTAGTCGGAGATCTCGAAAAGCCTGGAGAAGGATATGAATAATCGCTTTTTTTCCTCAACAAGATGGGGCGAGTACAGGTTGATGATCCGATTCTTATCCCACTGGTAGAGATTCACCTCCTCTTCAGCAAACGGAGAGTAGATGTATGTGAAATTCCCCTTATCCTCTGTTTTGAACTCAAAAACGGCTTCTTCTCCTTTGGGGAGGAAAGAAAGCAATGAATCCGTAAGCGAGTTCTCGATCGTGAAAGAGCGTGCACGAAATTTCCTGAACAGTGAGTGAGCGTTGTTCAATTCTCTTTGAGAGATCGAAGATTTCTGGTCATTTTTCCTCTCGATCTTGATGTTTGTGTCAAAAAACGAATCCGAACACCGTATGTAGACGTATTCAAGAGAATCTTTGAGAGCGTCTTTTTTATAGATCAATTCCAGCTGATGCTTTTCCCTCGGGGGAGATGGAGAATATTGAATTCGACCTTCACCTATGATCAGCAGGGCCGTTTCTGTGTCTGGGATATTATCATAAAAAAGAAGAGCATCCTTGAATTCCATGTGGATATCCACATGATCGATAACCACCCGGGATACCTTCTCCACGCGTTCGGAAGGAATTTGAACTTTAAAGAGGTTCTTCTCTTCACCGAGTTCAGACTTCTCCTGGATAACCCAATTTCCCTGGTTTCTTTTAAGCTCTACACGCCATGTTTCTATCTTTACGGCATAAGAATTCTGGAAGAGAGCTTGTACATGAATCCGAAAGGTGTCGGGGTTTTCTTTTTGTTTATGAGCGACGCGAAAAAGGACATCTTCCACCTCGAATGTTTCAAAGAGGTTGAGGATGTTGGAGTTCTCCCCCTCCCGGAGATGTTCCGCGTAAGAAGACAAATAGTCTTGGATGTTCCGCTGACTGATAGACTGTTGGATTGATGCAAAGAAGTCATCGACAGACGTTTCCTTCTCCTGAAGTGCGAATGGAAGAGAAGCACACAGAAAAAACACGAAGAAGAAGCTCAGGGCATTTTTTTTCATCAATTCCCCTTAATCTATTATTCTTATCAAATTGATATTATATCAAAAAAACAGGAAAATAAAAAACATTATCCCCATCTATGCTTGAAAAATCGGCCGATTTGTTCTTCGTGTCTGGAGTGTGAGCTCCGTTGGATTTCACTGGAATTTGCATGACCACGCGTATACCCAGAGCAATTTTCGTGCCACATCTATCTCCCGGTGACACTCGAGCCCACTTCTTTTATGTGAGTTTTTTTTCGTTGGGATCTCTATGAGGATGTAAATAAATTTTACAAGCGCAGTCTATCTTATCGTCCTAATCCTTGAAGTCCTCTTCCCAGGTCACAAAACTGTGGAAATAATCTCTGTCCCCCTCATCCATTCCCCGAGTGATCTCTGTAATATGGGAGGAAGAAGCTCCGAATGCCTCGACCGCATACATAAGACCCTTCGCAGCATCGACGTGTTCTCCACACGTGTAAAAATCGAGAGCCCCGTAACCGAATTCCGGCCAAGTATGCGTCGAGATATGGGATTCTGAAATAACGACCACACCACTTACGCCCGATGGGGGGAAAGTGTTGAAAGACACAGCCCAAACTTTGGCTCCCGCCACTTCGGCCGCCTTCACCAGTATCTGCTGCACTCGGGATACATCGCTGATGATCTTCGGGTCGCAGCCTGAGGCTTCCACGATATAATGATGGCCGATCGTATTATATGTGTCTTTGGGCATGATCGCTCTCCTCAACAGGATATACTGGGCTCTATAAATTTTATTCTTAAAAACCTGGGATCGCAACAATTATTCTGAATTATTCAAAAAAGTATCGCTACTTTACGTAATGAGGTCGATGTGCTATAAATAGCTCTGGTTAAAATGGATATTCCACAGATTCTCATCAGCCTATTCGTGGTGCTTTTTGCCATCACAATACATGAAGCCTCGCACGGATGGGCGGCCTATAAAATGGGAGATCCGACGGCCTATGCAATGGGACGAATCACGTTGAATCCCATCGCTCACATCGATCCCATAGGAACGATCCTGCTCCCGGTGATCCTCGTTGTCATGGGCGCGCCTCCTTTTGGCTGGGCCAAACCCGTCCCCGTCAACCCTCTGAACTTGAGGGACCCCAGGCGGGACAACATGATCATCTCTGCGGCCGGACCTCTTTCGAACTTCTGCGTGGCATTTATTGCATTCATGGGAATTCAGCTGCTTAAGGTTTTGAACCCTAACTTGTTCCATCCCTATGGCGGTTTTTCAGGTCCCGCATCCGGTATTTTTCTCATACTCTATTACACAGTTTTGATCAATATTATCCTGGCGATTTTCAACCTCATCCCCATCCCACCCCTCGACGGCAGCGGAGTGCTTATGGGGCTCATCTCCGAAGAAGCGGCCGAGAAATACGAACAGATCCGTCCGTACGGATTTATTATCCTCCTTCTTCTGATCATGACCGGTTTCATAGGTAAGATTCTTGGTGTGATCATGCGTTTTGTGAATATTTTTATATTTTGAGCCGCAAACATGAGTGAAGACAATAAAAAAGTCGTTTTTAGTGGATTGCGCCCCACAGGCCCCTGTCACCTGGGGCATCTCGCCGGCGCCCTCCGTAATTGGATCAAACTGCAAGACGATTACCAGTGTTATTATTCGATCGTTACCTGGCATGCGTTTAGTTCAGAATACATGAACCATCCGGTCATCAGGGATTACATGTTCGAAGTCGCTGTTGACTGGTTGAGTATTGGCCTAGACCCTGAGCGGAGCACAATTTTTGTCCAATCAGAGGTTAAGGAGCATGCCGAGCTTCATCTGCTGCTCTCCATGATCATCCCGCTTCCATGGCTCCAAAGAGTCCCCACCTTCAAAGAAATGCAGAAAGAGCTGAAAGATAAAGATGTCAACACCTATGGATTCCTGGGATATCCCGTGCTCCAGACAGCCGATATCATCCTTTACAAAGGAGAGGTTGTTCCTGTCGGGGAAGATCAGGCGTTCCATCTGGAGCTGGCCAGGGAGATCACAAGACGTTTCAACAGGCTTTACGGGGACATATTCCCAGAGCCACAGATCCTTCTCACAGAAGTCCCCAAGCTGGCTGGGACCGATGGCCGTAAGATGAGTAAATCTTTTGGGAATTCCATATTCCTCAAAGATCCCCCGGAGGTCATCCAACAAAAGATCCAGCCCATGATGACAGATATCAGGCGTAAGAGGCGGACAGACCCGGGTGAACCCGAGGACTGCCCCGCATTCACCCTCCACAAGGCTTTTGTCGACGAAGATAAAAGACGTGAGATCGCAGAGGGTTGCAGGACGGCAGGAATAGGCTGCCTGGAGTGCAAAAATATCGTTATCGAAGAACTGATCCAAACATTGACGCCTTTCTGGAAAAAGAGACAGACGCTCATCAATGATCCCGACAGAGTGTGGGACATCCTCGAAAAGGGGAACACAAAAGCCCGAACGGTTGCCGAGCAGACCATGGAAGAGGTGAGGATTGCCCTCGGGTTTTAGATAGAGCACGACAGTGATCAAGCTCAATGGATAGTCTTACAGAGTCCCCGGAATACCAAGTCAATCTCGACGTTTTTCAAGGCCCCTTAGACCTTCTGCTTTTTTTGATCCGCAAGAAAAAGATCGACATTCATGACATCCCCATCGCAACGATCACCCGAGAGTACCTGGCTTATCTTGACCAAAAAGAGCGTATAAACCTCGAGCGGGAGGCGGAATTTTTACTCGTGGCTGCGCTCCTCATCTATATAAAATCACAAATGTTATTGCCGCGGGAGAGACCGCTGGAAGAGGAAGAAGACCCCCGGCAGGTCCTCGTCAATCGCCTGTTAGAGTACCAGAAGATCAAAGCCGCCTGCTCCATCCTGAGGCAGAAGGAGGAGGATGAACTCCCCAAATGGAAAAGGGACGTCCCTCCGCCCAAGTTCCTGAGTGAAGAGCTGGACCTCACAGAAGTCTCGTTGTTCAATCTGGCCGAAGCGTTCTTCATTCTGATGAAGAAGAAAGAGAGGGAGAACATCCAGGTCATAAGGGGTAAAGAGTACTCCATGGAAGAAAAGATGGAGGAGATCGTCAAATTCCTCAAAGACAATCAGTATCTCGATTTTACCGAATATTTCGATAGCCAAGCGACGATCGAGGAAGCGTTGGTGAGCTTCTTCTGCCTTCTCGAGCTCATCAAGGCCCGGGTGGTCTATGCTATTCAGGAAACTCTTTTCCAAACGATCAAAGTCTGGCTTCGTAAAGAGAGCCGACAATGAGCATACAACTCAATGACATCATCGAATCCCTTCTATTCGTTTCAGCCGAACCGTTGTCCGCAGAGAAAATCAAGAGCGTTCTGTCTGAATACTCCGAGCAAGAGATAGAAGACTCTCTTGAACGGGTTCTAAAGAAATACACATCACTTCCAGGAGGTATCCAGATCATCCGCTCCGCAGGCGGTTACCTCTTCGCAACAAAAGCCGAGCACGACCCGTGGATCAGGCGTCTTCTTCGTGTCAACAGGAAAAACAAGCTTTCCCCGGCCGCGCTCGAGACTCTATCCACGATTGCCTACCATCAGCCCATCACCCTTGCCGAAATCTGTGCATTCCGCGGAGTGGATGCAACGCACTCTCTCAAGACCTTGCTTCACAAAAAGCTGGTTAAAATAGTCGGCCGGAAGAAGAGCCCAGGAAAACCGTTGATCTACCGCACCTCTGAAAGATTTTTAACCTATTTTGGACTGGACAGCTTGAAAGACCTACCTTCCCAAGAGGAGATCTCAAAACTTTTGGAAGAGGAGACAGATGAGGACTAAGAACGCAAAAATTTCACAGAACCGGGGCCTCCAAATACTTTTAGGGGCTCTCTGTATTGTGCTGACGGTTATGTGTGGCCCACAAGAACTCGACCGCAAGGAGCCTCCCCTTGATCGACATGAACCCTATAATTTCGAGGGGAAAAGCGGGATGGTGGTTGCGGCCCATCCCTTGGCCGCAGAAGCCGGGCTGGAGATGTTAAAAAAGGGTGGAAACGCTGTCGATGCCGCCATCGCCACCACATTTGCATTGAACGCGGCTGAACCCTTTGCTTCGGGGATAGGTGGGGGAGGATTTATGGTGATCTACCTTGCTCGCGACAAAAAGATAACGGCCATAAACTTCAGGGAGAAAGCGCCGGGAAAATCCCACCCTAAAATGTATCACGAAGATGGGAAGACCAACGAAAAGTTGAGGCGGACCCATGGCCTGGCGGTCGCCGTTCCCGGTGCGCTCGCAGGCTGGTCGTATGCATTGGACAAGTATGGCACAAAAAACCTCAGCGACGTCATGCAGAGAGCGATTAAGATCGCTGAGGAGGGATATCCCGTGAGCAAAACCTTCAGCAAAATCAACAAAGACCAGTACGAGAAGCTGCTCGAAATGTCCGGGGAATCCAGTTGCTATCTCAACGGCGGACTCCCTTTCGAGCCCGAAGACGTTTTTCGCAATCCTAAACTCGCCAACTCCTTTCGCCTTTTAGCTTCCAAAGGCATAGACGCCTTCTACAGGGGTGAGATCGCACAAAAAATCGTAACTGCCATCGAGGACAAAGGAGGGATCCTTACTCTCGACGACTTGGCGAATTATTCCCCAAAGGAACATACGCCTATCGAGGGAAAGTACAAGAACTACACGCTCTACAGCGCGAGACCGCCGGCTTCGGGAGGGCTCCATATCATTCAACTCCTGAATATTATAGATAACTGGCCCATTGAGGAGTGGGGCCACAACTCGGTGCGCTATATCCACCACCTGAGTGAAGCCTTCCGTTTTGCCTTTGCCGACCGGGATCAGTATCTTGGAGACCCAGACTACACCCCCATTCCAGAGGCCAAGCTGATTTCAAAAGAGTACGGCAAGCAGATAGCAGCACAGATCAAGCCTGATAGCGTTCTGGGAGTCTATCCTTACGGCGAGTTCGATGAAAAAGAGAACGCAAAAGAGAGCACGACTCATCTCTGTGTGATCGACAAGCGGGGAAATATCGTCTCTCTTACTCAAACGATCAACCACTTTTTCGGCTCGGGCATCATCCCGGAGAGCACAGGATTCCTGCTGAATAATGAGATGGATGATTTTTCCCGGAATCCCGAATCATTGAATGCCCCTCGACCACAGCGGCGACCGTTAAGCTCCCAGGCCCCTCTGATCTTATTCCAGGGCGAAACCCCCCTTCTAATCCTCGGTTCACCGGGAGGCACGCGGATATTCCCAACGCTGACCCAAATCATCCTCAACGTGATCGAATTCAACATGTCCCTCGATGAAGCGATCGAGGCACCCCGATTTTTTTCCTATTCTGTCCGCGGCGAAATTCGCCCTGTTTCGCTGGAATCCCGAATAGCACAGTTGACCATCGAAGAACTCAAAAAAATGGGCCATGACGTTCGTCTCAGAGAAGAGTATGACAAATACTTCGGGGGTGCTCAGGGGATCTTGATCCTTCCGGGAAAAAATATCATCCATGGCGGGGCAGACTCCCGCCGGGATGGCTATGGCGCCGGCTATTAATTCCGGTTCTATCAGCCTGCATTATTCACAAATTTTTAGAGTTTGCCAAAAGAGGTCTTTTTGAGTATCCTTACAATTTGTTGCCCTGTTGTAAAAATTTTGTCCACTAAAAAGGAAAAACGATGAAAAGGAATATTAGCCTTGTCGTTGCATTAATTTTGCTCTTATCGCTTCCTGTGTTTGCACACAAAAAAGACGGGGAAGACCCACCTCGGTTTGAACTCCCCAATCTGATCACATCTGCGGGACAGAGTGCGGACGTCCAGATGGCCTCAGTCCTTGCCAAAAGGGCGGGACTCAGCTCTGCCTTGAATAAAACGGCCGCCGCCAAAGACCTCGAGGGCGTAAAGACGCTGACCTTGGTTTTGGGAGCGAGCCTGAAAGGATTGGGGGCAGCTGGGATCGATGTTGATGAGGAAAAAGAGAGGGTGAGGGAACTCCTCGCGGAGGCCCAAAAAAGAGGCATCCCGCTTCTCAGCCTCCACCTGGGAGGAGAAGCCCGCAGGGGCCAGCTAACGGACCAGTTTATTTCCGAGTTCCTTCCCTCATCTCAGATGGTCATCATCGTCAAATCGGGCAATTTTGACGGATTTTTCAGTAAATTATGTGAGGAAAACGACATTCCCCTTGTCGAAGTGGAAAAAACTGTCGATACCCTGGCTCCCTTACAAGAAGCCTTTAAGTGAGCTGTATTCCTTAGACGTGAAGTGTAGAGCACTTTTGTATACAAAGAAGAAATCAGCATTTCGTTTTTTATCCACTTCTCATCACGCCTTTCAGGAGTGACAACGGATGCCAGAATACGCCATATTCCTGTTGATGGTGGCCCTATTCGCGATCCTTGCTATGGGATTAAAACTGCCCATCGGTGTCTCTCTTGCGTTTTCTGCTATCGCCGGCGCTGTTTTAGGCGGCGAAGGATTGGCCCTGCGTCACCTGGTCGAGGGAAGTTTTGGTTACTTCGACACCATCCTTATCATCGTTACAGCTATGATCTTCATGAAGGTCCTCCAAGCCTCCGGGATCCTGGATACTATCACGGCCATCTTGCTCCGAACATTCTACAGGAGAAAAGTCACTCTCCTTTTCACTGTCATGGGGATTGTCATGTTTCCTGGAATGATCACCGGCTCCTCCACGGCCGCTGTGCTCAGTACCGGTGCTCTGGTCGCTCCTGTCTTGATCAAATTGGGCCTTTCTAAAGTCAAAACCGCCGCTCTCATCGCCATGGGAGGGATCCTGGGAATGCTCGCCCCTCCTGTCAACATTCTCGTCATGATCATGGGGGGTGGAGTAGACATGCCCTATGTTGGACTCACCATTCCACTGCTCATCATAGTGATCCCGCTAGCGATCATCATCTCCCTTTGGATCGGGTACAGAGACATACAAATACTCGAGACCGGACAGATGGAAGCGATCTTGCCCGAGTCCCACGCCAAAAAATATGGTCTCCGGCTTTATCTGCCGCTCATCGTTGTCATCCTTTTATTGACGGGTCAGGGATTCACTTCCTCATTCATGCCAGACATCGGGATCCCTGCCATCTTTTTACTGGGAGCCCTTGTGGGGATATTCTGCGCCCGACCCTTCAACTTTTTGAAGGTGACCCAGGAAGCCATGAAAGAATCGATGCCGATACTCTGCATCCTGGCTGGCGTAGGAATGTTTATCCAGATCATGACGCTCACAGGAGGGAGGGGATGGACCGTCATGAGTTTCCTCTCCTTGCCCCCGGTTCTTCTTTACCTGGGGATTTCCATCAGCATGCCACTTTTTGGCGCCGTTTCAGCGTACGGATCGGCTTCGATCCTGGGAGTTCCATTCATTCTAGCGCTCATCAACAAAAATGCGATCATCACATCTGCGGCCCTTTCGGCTATAGCGGGTCTTGGAGATCTCATGCCTCCCACCGCTCTGGCCGGAATTTTCGCCGCTCAGGTCGTTGGAGAAAAAAACTACTTTAAAGTCCTGCGGTACTGTCTTGTGCCCGCCTTCTTTGAACTGGCTATGGGTATCGGCGTGCTCCTTATGGCTCCGCTAATAGAAAAAATTATATGAAATAGATCCATGATTAAGATCGTTTACCATTTGATCGTGCTTTTTTTAACCATCAATCTGATCTGGTATCTGTTCCGGGAAAAACAGTTCTGGGCGCAGGTGAGCACGGCGATCGTACTTATTATGTTTCTTCTACGCCTCTTCCTGATCAAATAACTGGATTGTTCATAAAAAATGTCGATATATATTTCAAAAAAACAACACAAAATTCAATGAGAGAAAAGATCAAAAGGCATCATGTCGCCGCAGTCGCCCTTTGTGCTTTAGCAGCCGCTCTTTGT
>JASFPP010000114.1:0-12379 GCA_050115915.1 Candidatus Aminicenantota bacterium | reverse complement strand
ATTGCATGTGGCCGTTACGATCAATCCTCCCTTAAAAAGCCCTTCTCCATGGATGCTTTGAGAGTAATTTGTCAGAATGTCATGCTCGGAAATATTGTAAACCCTTGCAACTGGCGCACCTTCCCGGTGGCATTTACCACAGAGAATGGGAATATTCATTTTATAGGTGCGTGACCTGACATCGTTGGGGGGAAGAATATAGTGCTCTCCATGACATTCCGAGCAGGTGGGTGCATAAGGGGCTCCCCGGGTTAGAGCTTTCCCGTGGATGCCAGCGTAAAATTCTTCATTGGCCACATCATGACACATCCCGCAGTTGACCTTTTCCAGTTGCTCTGGATGGGGGAATTCCTTGACCTCTGCATCCTGGTGGCAGTCGATACAATCCCCATGGACTGAGTTGGCGTATCTTTTAAAGTCGACATAGAGGGAGATCGTGCGCCCCCTTCTTTCGGTCGTGAGTTCACGATCGGAATGACAGGTTTCGCAATCTTCATTGCTCTGAGATTGGGAGATACAAGGGAAGAAAAGGAGAAGAAATAATGCTGCAAAGAAAGCTTTTTTTACGGGCATATCAGTGTGTTTTTACCGTAAATTGAAGTCACTTTCGCAGATCAAGCGGCATATATTAGCCTTTAGAAAGATAAAATTTATAATTGAGAAATAGTGAGTTTGCTGGATCAGTTTCCTACCGGCTTTGGGTGTTTGACTTTTTCCCAGGCAGTGACAAAATCGAAAGGCTTATCATGCGCGTTTTCATGACAGGAGAGGCACTGAGCTTTCATAGAGTCGGGTGAATCGTATTCTTTTAAACCGTTCTTTACGGCTTCGGCATGGTCCTTCATGATGCTCATCTTTTTGTATGCACTTCCTGGACCATGGCACACTTCGCAGGAGACGCCCTCTTCTTTGAGCTCGGGGGCCTTTTCAGCGAGAGGGCTGTGGCAACTCAAGCATTTTGGATTATCGGGTGCATCCGCAGCGAGGGCTTTCGCTTCATCGGTTGAAAGGGCTGCAAAGGATTTCGAATGCTTCCTGGCTTCCCAAAGTGGGTACTGTTGTCCCTGTTTTTCGCTCTTATGGCACATTTTGCACTTAGCGGCACCCACATAAGTGAAATCCTGGCTGTGTGCGTGGATAAAAAACAAACATACCGTCAAGATCAGTATTACCGGCGCGATATTTTTCAATCCATCCTCCTAATAAGAGTTATTTTCACATGCTTTGTCTTCTTGTGAAGAAAAGCTGAATTTCAGCATTATATATATTTTTAGCTCTCAAGTAAAATCGACTCAAGACTCCTTTATCAGGTCGTGTGATCTGGCGATCCTTTGCTCCAGAAACGATGACATGAGGTCCAAAGCTTTTCCGATATTCGGGTGGGCAAGCTTATAGAAGATTTTTGTGCCCTCTCTTCGAGTGGTGACGATGCCTTTATCCCGCAACAGGTGCAAATGCTGTGATAGATTGGAAATGTCGATTTTGGTTTTCTCAGCGATCTCCGTTACCGTGAGTTCGTTTTTCCGCAGAGTCGTAATAATCATAAGTCTTTTGGGGTGACCGAAGGTTTTGCATACTTCTGCATGGAGTTCATAGTAGCGCAGAGGTTTATCCAATTTGAGTCTCCAGAATCAATATACCAATTTTTTTAAAAAATTTAAAGAATTTTTACAAAATTCTTTACTTATTTCTTAATTATTTTATAATATTCTAAATTAATAAATAATATAGGAGGAGTCATGACGCGAAGATTTATTTTTACAGTTATTGCAGTCAGCTTCCTGCTCAGCCTCCCCTGTCTGGGATTAGCCTACAATCCAAATGTGGATGTTGTTAAGAAAGTGGGCAATGAAACGTGTCTTGAGTGTCACGAGGATCATGCCCTTTCTAAAATGAATGTCCACAGCCGCATCCTTGATTGGGAACTGAGCGGCATCCAGAAAGGATGTGAAGCCTGTCATGGACCGGGTGATGCCCACATCGAGGAAGGCGATCCCAGCAAAATCTTCAATTTTACCAACGCAGATGCCGATGCATCTTCGCAGGCTTGTCTCAAATGTCATCGTGCTCTTCAGACCACAGACTGGAATCTCAGCGACCACGCGCTCAGTGAAGTCGACTGTGCAAGCTGTCACTCTGTTCACGAAGGAAATGATCTCGTCAAAGAAGATCCGAAGCTCTGTCTGGACTGTCACCAGGATGTGACAGCCAAAATGAATTTCCCTTCCCGTCATCCCATTAGAGAGGGGAAGATGAAATGCAGCAGCTGCCACCAGCACCACGGATCATTGGTCAAAAACTTGAAAACGATCGAAAGAGTTAACGACCTTTGCCTCAATTGCCATGCAGATAAGCAAGGGCCGTTTATCTATGAACATGCACCGGTTGTCGAAGATTGCACCATTTGCCATGATGCCCACGGCACAGTGGCCAACAATCTGCTCAAACAGAACGAACCCTTTCTCTGCCTTCAATGCCACGAGTCGCACTTTCATGCAGGGCGTGAAGGACTCACACATCCAAAAACGCTTCCGGCTGGCGGCCATTCCGATAATCCTTACGGAACAGCGGGATGGCGAAGAGCTTATCTCACCAAATGTTCGCAGTGCCATTTCCAGATCCATGGGACGGATAATCCCGCCCAAACCGTTCCCGGCAAAGGCAAAGGATTGATAAGGTAGAAGGAGAGGAACAATGAAAAAAGCACTTGGAATTTTATTGTGTCTGTCGCTAATGACCATTCCTCTTTGGAGTCAGGATCAAGAGAACGAAGAGAAGAAGACGGAAGTTAAAGCCAAAGTCACAGCAGGAGTAGCTATCCATTCCAACGATGGAAACCTGACCAAAGTGGGGGAATATGAGCCGCTGCGCGACGGCGTTCGTCCCATCGCTAAGGCCGATATAACAGCCGTGAGTGAAAAGATCTTTTTTAACCTCAATTCCTATTACAACGCTGATCCCAAAGATCAGAACCACTCAGCGGAACTTAACGTAGGCCGTGTGTTCGATCAAAAGTTTTCCTTTACTTCTCTGCTCCACCGGTTGGATCATGACCCCTTGAAGAATCTCGATGTGGCCAGCGAAGCGAGGTCCGGCGTCTTCCATGAAGACTTCAATCCTACAGATGAATATCAGATCACGAGAAGTGAATTCGTCAGCAAATCCAGATTGACTATTCCGGGCACATCCTTTTTGAAGTTTTATGCGAACATCCGGAATGAGCACAGGAGTGGAGAATATCAGGCGCGAACTCTGAGCAAATGCTCCTCCTGCCATGTCGTAGCCAAATCACGGCCGATCAGTAACAACAACACGGACTATCAACTGGGGGGTAATGTAACTCTTGGAAAAGCCGTTTTGGATTATTCATATACGAAGCGGCAATACAGGGAGAATGAAGCGGCACCCACGCATACTTACCTTTTGAAGCTCCATCCTGAAAAAGTGATCCCTGTCTTCGATAGCCGTATCCGATACAGACAAGCAAACCCATCTGATCAAGGCCAATGTCGCTTTATCGGATAGCTCTGTGATAACAGCCCATTATGTCAACAGTAATGTGAAGAATGCTTTCACAAGCCTGACAACGGATTCCGACTCGTTTGCCGGTGGATTTTCGGCACGCATCGGAAAAAGAGGTCTCTTCAATGCCCGTTTTCGCCAGATCAGCATCAAGAATGATTCTGTGTTTGTCGATACCGTCGAGCCTGTGGACGTGGCTGGTCCAAAAAAGGGGAAAACCTTTGCCGAAGCCTATCTGACTTTCGGCTCCGCCGATTGGGAAAGGCTGTCTGCCCTCAACAGGAAAACTTGGGATTTTGACGCGGCCTTCAAGTACAGGTTCTCCCTTAAGGCTAAATTGCGCCTGAACTATGACTATGTGCGAATCGACCGCGATCACTATGAGGTCTCCACGACCAACACCCACACATTTACGGGCTATTTCGATTACAAGCCGAAAAAAGAGTGGAAATTCGTGCTAAAGGGTGTGGTGAAAATCACGGATAACCCCTTCACGAACCTCTATGCGGGTGTGGCTCCGCTCGTACAGGACTTTGCTGTCGACAATCCGTTTTCTGGTAATCAGTTCTACGTCTTTCACAGAGCGAGAGAGGCGCATCTCACCAGCCTCCCCACTGATCTTCAGGAGGCAAAGGGAATGATCACTTGGAATCCAAGCTACAGATTTTCCCTCTCTGGAGATATTCGTTATCGGAACGAAAAGAACGATAAGCTCAATTTCTCGACCTGGGAGAACGATACACTCAGCACTGGCTTTAATCTCTGGTGGGCCCCCATGGCTAGATTGGATATTACGGGGTCTTATTATTTCCATGGCGAGAAGCTGAATTCGCTCTTTGCCATCCCCGTTCTCGAGGGATGCGGAGGCGGCATCATCGGAGGCTTCCCGGGAACCCTCACCGATCAGATGACCTACGACATCGATACACACACTGCATTCGTTAACTTCAATTACTCGGCTTCGGAAGATTTTTCTCTTTTTGGAAGCCTTGTTTACAACAATTCCCTTGCAGAAATGTCCGATATCACGCTGGATACCAACCAGTTGGATTTCATCCCTGCCGTGCCCGTGAGTCCGTTTGATTTTGACGGCATCTCGGAAACCGTGGGATATTCGAAGCTGAGCATGAAACAGATCGTCTCTGACATTGGCGCCTCTTATGCCATTAATAAAGACTGGTCCGTTAAGGGGGTTATCACGTATTACCTCTACGATGATATGGCTCAGTATCTCTTTGTCGATACTGGAGGAAATTCTTTCGGGGCCTATTTGGCAGCCGTGTGGAATTTCTAGACATCTGACAAATCCCAAAAGGGAGGATCGTTGGATCCTCCCTTTTTTTTAAATTTTTAAGGAGAGGGAGTCGAGCCATCCCCTTATGCCTTCTGCGATTAGCAGCGGAATAAGAGATCAGGAATATTCCAAGGGAGCAGCTCAAGCCTTGTTGCGTTAGAGCAAAGAGTGCCTCCGCTTAATCTATAGACTCAATTATCTTTATCAGGTCGGTCAACATCTCTTCCATATACATGTAGTTGTGGATGCCCTGGCTGCCATCCAGTTTGATGGTCTGAAGGGAGCGCTCTGCCTCCCGCAGGATGATTTTATTCTGGTTGTTGAGTTTCAGCTTCTTCTTTTCCTGAAGAAGCGATGTCAGAGATGCGATTAAGTCAATCACAGAGTCCTGCCATTCTGTAAACATCTCTGCATATTCTTCTTCGTGACAGTCTGTGCATTTCGTTTTATTGGAGCGGAAAATTTTGTTTTGATCATCGAGATGACAATCTGTACATTCTGCACCTGCGTCGAACATAATGTCGCCGGGGATTTCTTTTTCGTTGAGGATTCCTCCCTGATAGAAAGTTCGCTGCAATCGATGGCAACTCGTACAGTCCTTCTTAGGGTTCTGATGGTGACAGGACGCACAGCCCTTTTTTGTAGCAATGAACTCGCCATGTGTGCGGATATTCGAATGGCAGGCGTCACACTGGATATTCTGTTCGAAGAGGTGATTTTTATGCGGGAAATTGAGGCCAAAAATAGAGGCATTGATCTCCTCGATCCCCTGATGGCAGTTAGAACACTGAGTGGGAATATTTTTAGAGGGTGCTTCAAACTTGGGAGGCTTGTAGCTCGATTCAATGGTATTCAAAGCTTCTATCATTTTGTTGTAGGCCGCAAAAAGTAATTCTTGGGAGTAGGCGACATTGTGGACGCTCTTCCCTTTGTCCACAATTTCGACATTGAATAGCGCTTCCTCCATTAATGATTCGGCAGTCTGCTTGTTCGTGTGTCTCGATCCTTTGATTCTCTGCAACGTGGCCTTGTAGATAGACCTGACCTGGATTAGTTTTTTGTTGGTGGTGGCCTCCCAATCCTTGAGTATGCGGTCGAAACCCGCTCCGTGACAGGACTCACAGGCTTCCCCCTCGGAGACAAATGTCTCACCCTGGATGCCATCTCCTTTTGCCTCTTCATGGAAAATGTGACATCCTTTACAGCTCAAGCCCTTTTCCAGCATCATGTTCGGCATGGGATGAGAAACACCTTTGCCTCCTTCTCCGATATACAGCATTTTTTGCGGTTTGTGAAAGTCGGTATGACAGGATTGGCAATCGGCAATAGCTTCGAGATCCTTGATGATTTTATGCTGGATTTCCATATGGCACTGGTTGCACTCGATTTTATCTTCAAAGATGTGTTCTGTATGCATCAGCTCGGTGTCTTCGTACTTTTCCAGCCTTTCTCTTTCCCAATGGCACTTATAACAGTTTTCTTTGGGGACTTCTCCATCTCCCAGGATAGTGTTGCTGTGACATTTGTCACAGGTGAATCCTTTATCGAAGACAAGAGCATGGTTGAACCGAGACCCTTCACTGTTGACAAGAGTGCCTTTGGTGTGGCAATGAGAACAATCATCTATCTCAGGATAATACTGACTTTCCTTAAAGTGACAGATGAAACAACTGCTTTCGGTAACAGTGATATGTTCTCCCTGGACGATCTGAGAATGACAGCTGGTACATTGAAGGCGCTTCCCCCTTTTTAGATCTTCAAAATGAACTTTATGATCGAAAATTACTTTTTGAAATTGGACCTGACCCTCGAGCAGTCTCTTGTCATGGCAGCCTTCGGTCAGACAATTTTCATCACGGATCTCAGCCCATGGTTTGGATTTGACATATAGTTTAGTCCAATAGCGACCTACCATAACGAGCCCCTCTATCTTTTTTCTCAACAAAGACCGTACGCCTCCAGATGGTGGATAATGGCAGGCACTGCATTCGAAATCACTGTGCGAGGATGTTTCCCAACTTTCGAAAAATGGCTTCATAAAATGACAAGAAGCACAAAAACCTGAATGGGACGTGAATTCTACAGCCGCGACAAACAAAACGAGAGCGAATACAGCAATGCTGCCAAAAATGATCAGCTTCTTTCTTCTCTTTCTGTATGTCTTTTCTTTCATTTAGTATTCCTTCTTTATGATTTAACTATGTAAAAGTCAACTCTGAGCGGAGAGAGTTACTTCTATCTGATGTGGCGTTCGCATCATCAGACTATCTTTGAATTCTTCCCAAGCGATTTTAGAATTGTGAATATCAAGCGTAACTATGAAGTCCAGCCAGAAGATAATTTACTCCGAAGTACGTGAAGAGGGCAGCCAGGAATCCTATTATGGCGATGAATGCAGACCGGCGTCCCTTCCAACCCATAACGATTCTTGTATGCAGGTACAGAGCAAAAACGAACCAGGTGATCAAGCTCCACGTCTCCTTGGGATCCCAGCTCCAGTATCTCCCCCATGCTTTATAGGCCCAGACCATCCCAAAAACGAGTCCTCCCAGTGTAAACAGAGGGAATCCTATGGCGATGGTTCTATAGCTGATAGCATCGAGTTTTTCTGCCGTCAGCGTAGATTTTGAAGCTATGCCCTTTTTCTCTTTTGAATCTGCGATGAGATACATTATACTCGTGATAAATCCTATGGCAAAAAAGGCCTCGCCGAAAAGAGTGACGGAAACATGAAGCCAGAGCCAATAGCTCTGAAGCGCGGGGACAAGTGGCGTCGCTTCTTTGGGCATCAGTGGTGAAGAGGCTAGAGCCATTAGTCCTATAACGATCAGCATAAAATAAGGTCCGGCTTTTTTGATCTTGAACTTTCCTTCGATGAGAACATAGGCGAATATCGCTGACCAGGAAAGAAAAGAGAGGGATTCGTACATGTTTGTGAAGGGGGCGTGCCCACTCTCTATTGTTCTCAAGATCAGTGCAGCCGAGTGTATGAGAAGACCGGCGAAAGCGAATGTGTACCCGGATTTGGCGAGGCTATCGTTTTTCCCAAAGAGGTAAGCAAAGTAAAAGAATGCCGCCACAATATAGAGGATAAAAGCTATGAGAAAGAGTGTCGATTCATTCATTGCAATCTCCTGATAGATTCCGTGATCTTATCAAATTCTGATTGAAAGTCTTCCCGATTTTTCGAAGCAATGCCGCCTGCGACAACATCTGTCTTATTCTGGATTTCTTCAAGGACTATTCTTATCTCTCTCGGGGGCCAGAAAAAAGCCACTAAAAGTCCGGCCATAAGGAGTCCACAGCCCACCCAGATAAAATTAACCCCTGGGTCTTTCGCCATCTGAATGACAGAATACTGAGCGGCCTTGAGATCTTTGAATGCAAAGGCCAGATCCGTCTCTATATTCGAATGCATACGCCCGAAGTCAGGATACTTTAAAAAGATCCAGCTCGAGAATATTTTCTCCTCACCTTTCCAGCCCTCTAGATAGGCTGCGGGATTGTTGGGATCGAGAGAGCGGGTGGCGATCTCGTTGTTCTCACCGATGATAAAATCCGGGATAAAATTGAGGACGGATATTTCAATACCCTCCTTGCCTAGCTGTGCTTTTTCTCCTACTCCCAGCACTAACTTTTTTATGAAAGCGGGATCATTATTCTTTGTGGTCCAGATCTCAAGAGTTGGATTCTTCCAATCCCAGCCATAACCGCTTTGGTAAAACACAAATCCTTTAAAGGAGAGGGGGTAATTGACTTCGATGATCTTGGATAAAACATCTGTGCCGTTTTCTAAAACCGTGAGGGTGCTCTTCCAGTCTCGGACACTGCCGTTCGGGTAGTACTCAGTGACAAATTTATCCAATCGTAGTTCGAAATCCGCTCGAGGGACAGGAATGGTTTCTCCCTCTGAAATTTTTAAGTTGGCCTGGAATCCACCCAATCCACTGATAATCCCCCCTATAATGATGATTAGTAGACCGAGGTGAACGATATCCGAACCAAAAAGGCCCAACATTCGTTTTCGTGCGAGGAGCGACGCTGTGTTTTCTGTTCGATCTGTTCGAACACGGTAGCGCTTGGACGAGAGCGTTTGGTGGATATCTGATATTGTTTTCTCTATATTCCTGTTCTTTTTAAAACTGGCCTTTGTCTTTAAAGAGAGCAATCTCTTTTTTTCTGTCTCGAACTTTGGCTGGAGCGCTTTTTTTATCTTTGGAGAGAGTCGCGTTAGGGTGCACACGAGGATATTCACCGCAAACAAGAAGAGAAGGGAAATGAACCACCAGGATTGATAAAGTTTTGTGATCTCTAACCTTATGAGGATATTCGCGATTTCTCCGTATCGGTCCATGTATTCTGCTGGACTCCGGTGCTGAGGAATCAGCGTGCCCAGGATGGACGCTATAGTAATAAAGATCAATAGGAAAATGGCCAGTTTGACTGAACTGAAAAAATTTAGAAATGATTTCATCGAACCCTGCTTATTTAGAAATAAAGATTAGTTAGTAGGTATAATATAGAATGCGTTGCCTTATAGCAACACTCTTAAAATTTTACCTTACTTAATTGTTAGCTCGAACTTAGTTGTTTCTGTAACTCTGTATTATATCATATTTATGGAAATAGTAGGGTTATTTATTTTCCGTTTTATGTTCTTCGTGGCGGCCGATTTCAAGCTTGGATCAAGGATCTACTGATTTTCACTTTTTTCCCCACGGAGTTCCTGTGCTTCGTGTTTGATTTTTGATAAAGAACGCTGCATTTCGCTCCAGCCATACCAGAGTGCGTAATCCGGATTGGCGTGGAACGTGCCTTGGAAAGTTCTCATCCTGTGCTCGAGAAACATCACGAAGAGTTCCTGTTCGATCGGAGTGGGTGCATCGTGGAAGGTGAGAAGATCCGGAAAGGGATATGCATAGTTTTCAGGTTTCTTCAAGATCCCATCTTTATACAGGCCTGCGATGATCTGTATGGCTTCAGCCATCAAGCGATCGGCTTCTTTGATCATTCGATCGCCTTTTTCCAGCTCCACTTTGGCAAAGTTCAATGAGTGACAGTCGTTGCATGTTTTCAGCATTTTGTCTCGTTCTTTTTGCCAGTCTTCCTGGGTTAGACGTGCGACATTGGCAGCTTTGACAACATCGAGTCTTGCGGTGGGATTTCCTTCAGGATCAAGAACTCCCAATCCTTGTAGGATCGTGACGCGGTCCGCCGTCCATTGTTTATCTTCGGGCATTGGCAGCCTTACAGCCAAGAATCCCCAGGCTGTGAGCACTGCGTGATTTCCCTCCTGCATGTGACAGGTCTGGCATGTGGGAGCAGCAACTGTGTCAGGAAGAGTTTTATTCTGCTTGAGCAGGTAGCGCACTCCGTGTTTCGATCCAGAGTACATTTCCCATTGGGGATGATCAAAACCCATATGGCACGTCTGACAGGCTTGCGGCTGTCTGGCTTCCTGAACAGAAAATATGTGTCGCGTATGACAGGCATCACAAGAAGCGACCCCGAATCCAGCGCCGGTCTTTTTTAATTCTTGGATTTCCTCTTCCCTCTTCAATCCGATCTTGTGGCAAGCCCCGCAGCCCTTCATCCCTTCCATCAATGCGATGGGCTGCCAGTGTGCAGTGGGCATAGCCTTCATAGCTGCCCATGCGGCAGCGTGTTTTCCTGCTTTGAATTGGGCCACCTTTTCATCATGACAATCGGCGCATGTGTCGGGCGTAGGGATCTGAACTTTGTCCACATCGTAAGGATCTTTGTGCTGATCTCCATGACACACAGAACAATCCACTTCATTTTGGCTGTGTTTACTCACTTGCCAATCGGAAACGATGTTCGGGGAAACATTTTTGTGACAGATTACACATTCCTGTGCAAATACACCTGCACAGAACATAACACTGACCAAAAGGACTAACATGATTTTTCCCCTCAATTTGACCTCCCTCTTTGAGTTTTGTGAATTCGATCACTAATGATTTATAAATTCTATAGAAGCAGTATGTTTTTATCAAGAGATAAATAAAAAAAAAGGGCAGCATTCGAGAATGCTGCCCTTTTCTGCGTATCTACGGGATTATATCTACTTCCTCCACTTGTAAGCGCTTGTATTTCCTCCAATGTGATCAATGGAATCCACGAGCAACTGAGCGATGTACATGGAATTGTGGATGAATCCATTGGGATCCTTCTTGCTGACCTGGAAATTGTATGCCGCTCTGAGGAGTTTCGCGTCGAAATAACTATATGCGTTGGGGTAGATCGCTTCACCAGGATCGACTTCTCCGTTTCCGTTGGTGTCCACGAAAAAGTACGGATAACTGTGGCTATCGTAAATGATCGGCGTTCCGATGACACCCGCTGCATAGGCTTGTATCTGCTTGTACAAGGCATATTCAAGGCCTTTGATCTCGGATTGAATGGACTCAGTTTTGTCTCCGTTGCCGTTGTAATCGGGAGTGGGAGCGGGGCGAATTCCGCTGAACTTGAATTTGGCGGGATCTGAACCTGGATTTGGCTGGGATACATCCTGACCATGGCAGTAGACACAGTCTTCGGGATTAGGCTTGTGCACGTTGTGAAGTTCGCCGATGTAGTCATAAGGCTTATGCTCGCTTTGTGTCCCCATGTGACACTCAACACAAGTATC
This sequence comes from Candidatus Aminicenantota bacterium, assembly GCA_050115915.1. GTDB lineage: Bacteria > Acidobacteriota > Aminicenantia > Aminicenantales > Aminicenantaceae > WTAW01. The sequence continues at coordinate 911 of JASFPP010000114.1, read as the reverse complement.
GAATTTGCCGTTGTGGTTATAAAAGAGTTTCTGTCCCATATATTGCTTGCCCTTGAATTCGTATCCGCCATGAACTTCGGATCCGAACAGGGTTGCTGCAGCGGGGTAATAGTGAACATTTATGAAGCTGTAAGGTCCTCCGGGTTTTGCGGCGATGTCTTCGTCGACCGACTTTTTCGATTCGCGTCCCTGATGGCAATTGAGGCAAAGATTGCTGCTATCGCCCATATCTTCGCTCACTCCGGAGGGAAATTCGACTGCACCGAATTGTAAAACGTTAGGTGGCGAGGTGTGACAGGTAATACAGAGCATTCCGTTGGAGATCTCGGCTGGCATGCTTTCACCGAATTCAAGAAGGTCTCGAAGTCCGACAGCACTGTGACATTTGGAACAGCGGCTAGAGACCTCACCATCCTCATCCCAGTGTCTCCAGGCTTCGGCGGAGCCATCGAAATGTCCCTCGTCGTTCCTATGCATTTCCTCGATGTTCACTGGTTTCTTGAGTTTTTTGTTCAGATCTGCGATGGAATCATAAAGAAGCTGGATGACGTATTTTCCGCCATGAGCATAGGCATTCGGGTCTTTTTTTGCGACCTGATAGTTGTAACATGCCTTCAGGAGGCGTCCTGAGAAGTAGGTGTATCTGTTTCCATAATTCGCTTCGTCAGAGTCAATGACACCGTCACCATTCGTATCGTTGAAAAAGTAGGGATAGGTATGGGAATCATAGCCAATGGGGTATCCGGTTACTTTGCGCGCATATTTTTGAATCGCCCGGTAGAGAGTGTTTTCGAAAGTTTTAACTTCGTAGTACATGCCCTCGGATGTGTCTCCATCACCATCGTAATCTACGAATGAACCGTAATAGCGGATGTCTTTGGGATCTCTTACACCGGAGTGACAAGTCTGGC
>JASFPP010000113.1:0-12497 GCA_050115915.1 Candidatus Aminicenantota bacterium | reverse complement strand
AACCGAAAGGAGATCGTGGTGTTATCCTGATTATCTCATTTCTTGTTTGGGTAGCAGCCGCACTCTTCGGGCAAAGACAAACGCTTCTCTATAAAACGGGCCTCTGTCTTCTTCTCATCATAGGGATGGTTCTCTTCCTCTCCTCTCCAGCCTGGCTGAGTTTCAGGATATCTCCTTTCAAAGCACTCCCTCTCGCTCAACAACACGCTGGCGCTAAAACACTCCACACGAGATGGAACGGCATCTCACGCATCGACATCATCGAATCTCCGGCTGTGCGTTTCGCGCCGGGACTCAGTCTGCTCTTCACAGAGATGCTCCCTAAACAATTGGGATTTGCAGTGGATGGTCAAGATCTCACAGCTGTGACACGCTTTAAGGCTGGAGACTCGCACGCACTTAATTTTTTATCCTACCTTCCCTCATCATTTCCCTATTTGATCGTCAGGGATCCCAGGGTTCTGATCTTAGAGCCCAAAGGAGGTCTGGACGTTTTGGCTGCACTCCAGAATAGAGCCTGTAGCATAACTGTGATCGAAAACAATCCGCTTATCGTGAGCCTGCTCCAGGACGAACTCTCTGCGTTTTCAGGGGATATATATAACAGCGGTCAGATTCATGTCGTCACATCCACCAGCCGAACAGCCGTTGAGAAGGATAAAGAGCTCTATGACCTCATCGTTCTATCCCTGACCGATATTTTCGGATCGACGGGAACGGGACTTTTCGGATTCGGTGAAAACTATCTCTTGACTGTCGAATCATTTACGGGCCTCTTCAAAAGGTTATCTTTTGACGGTGTCATCAGCATGAGTTTTTATCTTCTTCCCCCTCCGAGACAGGAATTGCGTGTATTGGCAACCTGGATCGAAGCGCTTCGTAGAGCGGATAAAGATCCGGCAAAGCATATCATCGCCATCCGAAGCTGGGGGACGATCAGTTTCTTCGTGAAAAAAAATCCTTATACACAGCGAGACCTACAGGAACTAAGGAGCTTCACTGACCAATACAGGTTCGACCTTGTGCACTATCCTGGGATGAGCCCCTCAGAGGCCAATATCTACAACACATTCGAAAGGCCTATCTATTATGAATCCTGTCTTAATCTCCTCACTCCGGGCGAGAGAGACCTATTCACTAGCCGCTACCTCTTCAAGATCGAACCCGTTTCGGACGAGCGTCCGTTCTTCTATAACTTCTTCAAGCTCAATAAGATCAAAGCCACATACCGATCCCTAGGTCAAAAGCTCCTGCCTTTTTTCCAGGGGGAATTTTTACTGCCTCTGATCCTTATCCAGGCGATCGGGGTTGCCTTTATCCTGATATTGCTCCCTCTGTTCGCTTCGAGAGGAGAAAGAAAAATCCCGGGATCCAAACAGAGACTCTCTCGTAACGTTTTTATCTATTTCGGTTTGATCGGTACGGCCTTCATGTTCATGGAAGTCACGCTGATCCATAAGTTCATCCTCTACCTGGGAGATCCTGTTTATTCATTCAGCGTCATCCTGTTTTCACTCCTTCTTTCTTCTGGAGTGGGCAGCTTTTTTTCGAAATATATCATTGGAGCAGATATTATCAAACCTCTCCGGTGGTGTTTTGTTCTTTGTGGTGTGCTCATCCTCGTTTCCTTCTTCCTATTCCCCGCCGTCCACGCAAGCCTCTTAGGCCTCCCTTTTGGATACAGGATAGGTTTGACCTTCCTCATCATTTTTCCCGCGGGATTCCTCATGGGTTTTCCTTTTCCATCGGGGATCCGACTCCTTGCACAGACCGGGAAAAAGTGGATTCCGTGGGCATGGGCCGTCAATGCCTTTTCGTCTGTCATCAGTTCCGTTCTGGCATTGTTGATCGCATTCATAAGCGGGTACAGTCTTGTGCTCTTCCTTGCGGCTGCGGCCTATCTCACCGCTCCCCTCTTCCTCAACTTCTCACCTAAACCTAGATCGTCTAATTGAATCAGAGGAGATGAATTGAGCGACATCGGAAGATTTAGCGTTTCTGCGCCTCTCCAGTCATCGGGACAAAACGAACACCCAGTACATGTTTGACTTCCGGTTTCCCATTCACTTTTGTTACAAGGGCCAGTGTTTGATAATAAAGAGTGCTTCCCAGCGGGATGATCAGCCTCCCGCCCTCTTTCAGCTGATTCAGCAGCGGCGGTGGAATATGATTCGCTGCGCATGTCACGATAATGGCGTCAAAGGGAGCAAAATCCTCCCATCCAAAGTAGCCATCCCCGTGTTTAACTTGAACGGAGCTGTAATTCAAGCTTTGAAGTGTTCTGGAGGCTTTTTCAGCCAGTCTCTCTTTGATCTCTACGGAATAGACTTTATCAGTGAGCTGGGCGAGTATAGCGGCCTGATAGCCAGACCCCGTTCCGATCTCCAATACCTTCTCCCCCTTTTTTAAATCGATATATTGGGTCATCAAAGCAACGATGTAGGGCTGGGATATGGTCTGCCCCTCATCTATGGGGAGAGGATGATCGGCATAAGCTTGACTTCGGTATCGAGGGTTAACAAACAGGTGCCGGGGGACCGTCCTCATGGCATCCAGAACTCTTCGTTCAGTGATATCGCGAGAGGCCAGTTGCCTCCGGACCATCTCATTCCTTTTTTGCACGTATCTGTCTTCCTCGGCATTCAACACTCGGCTCGATCCCAGAGTAAAAATCGCTATACAAAAACAAATCCCCATTTTTTTTATCAATGCCATATCCATCTCCAATCTGATCGCTTCCCCTTTATATATCATAATAAAAAGGTGTAATTCTGCCAACTCCACTTTTTCCTCTAAAAGAATTAGAGGTGTTCGATTGCTCGACAGAAAGGCGTCCAATACCGGGCTGGAGCGAAACCATCGCCCTTAATTCTTTCTCTTAAGTGCTAACAGGTGCGATGAACCCTCCCATAATGAAGTAACCCCAAAAGGTGAGATTTCTCATAAAAAATTCACCTTGGGATTCCTCCCAACAGGTGATTGACGACATTTTGGCAATTTGACACCATGTGGGAAAGATCGATGAGAAAAGGACGTTTCTTGGGAGAAAAAGTATTTAATTAATTTGACAAAGCCAATGAATTTTGATAATACCATTAACAAGTCGACAAGCATTATTAGCTATGCTCTTTGCAATATGGAAAGGAAAGCTGTCTACCCAGGTTCGTTTGATCCTATAACCAATGGCCATGTGGATATTATTGAGAGGGGCCTCAAAATATTCGACCGGATTATTATCGCTGTCCTAGAAAATCCCAAAAAACAGCCTCTATTTTCGACTAAAGATAGAGTAAGAATGATCGAGGACATCTTTCTGGATCAAAAAAGAATCGAAGTCAAAGCATTCGATGGGCTTCTTGTGGACTTTGTGAGAAAAAATGATGCCACAATCGTCATTAGAGGGCTACGGGCTATCTCTGATTTCGAGTATGAATTTCAGATGACACTCATGAACAGAAAACTGAATCCCGATATCGAAACACTTTTTATGATGCCCAGTATCAACTACTCCTTCCTCAGCTCGAACCTTGTGAAAGAAGTCTCCATGCTTGGAGGTAGTCTGTCGGGTCTGGTGCCCGTAGAAGTAGAGAATAAATTAAAGAAAAATATTCAAAGAACCCATTTGTAAAAAAATTGAAAAGAGGAAAAAAATGTTTGGATTAGGACGTGACAAAGAATTGGTTGGGGTAGATATCGGTTCCTATTCCATCAAGGCTGTCGAACTCAAAGCAAAGAAAAAAGAAGGAGAAACACAATACGATGTCAAAAAGATAGGGTACGAGCTCCTTCCCCATGATGCCATTGTCGAAGGAACAATCATCGATTCTGCAGCCGTCGTCGAAACCATTAAATTGGTCTTCGACGAGAACAAGATCACGAATAAAAACGTGGTCATTTCGATTTCCGGGAACTCGGTTATCATCAAGAAAATTGCTCTGCCTGCCATGGAATCGGAAGAATTAGCCGAATCCATTATATGGGAAGCGAAGCACAACATACCCTACCCCTATGAAGAAACAAACGTGGATTATGCCATATTGAAACCCGCTCCCCATACCGAAGAGAAGAACCTGGACATCCTACTCGTTGCAGCCAAAAAGGATAAGATCGCCAATTACAGCAACGTCATTGCTCAAGCCAGAAAAAATCTTGAAGCGATCGAAGTGGATGTGTTCGCTCTGCAGAACGCCTTGGAATACAATTATCCCGAGATTGTCAACGCAAAAACAGCAGCAATGATCAATCTTGGAGCCAACATCACCAATGTGATCATCATCGACAGGGGAAATCCCCAACTGTTTCGAGACCTCTCCATCGGGGGGTCGTTCTTCACGGAAAACCTGAGCAAAGACCTCAACATCAGTTTCGATGATGCGGAGAAAGTGCTGAAAGGGCTGCCTGTGAAGGATATTCAGCCCGAACAGCTGCAGACAGTACTGGACATGAACATGCAGAACCTTCTGGAAGAGATCGAGAAAACCTTTTCATTCTACGAAGCTGGCGAGAAAAAGGATAAAAAAATCGAGCACATTTTCCTGAGTGGGGGGCTCTCCAAACTCAAAGATCTCCCCACAAGTTTTGAACAAAAGTACAACATCAAAACCGAAATTTTCAACCCATTCCGCAGAATTTCTTACGATGATAAGAAATTCGATAACATCTATTTCGAGGAAATGGCTGCTCTTTTTGGAGTGGCCACTGGCCTTGCAACAAGAAAATTGGATTGATGAGCCATGATCAGGATAAACTTACTCAAACCCGAAAGAAAAGAAATTAGAGAAACGCCTGTCGCCCCCACTCCTGAATTCAAGGAGAAAGGAAGGCAACCTTTCGCGGCCGTTATAGTGCTCCTGGCGCTCGTCGCGATCGTCGTTCTTTTTTTCTACCAAAAGAACGCTCTCACGAGAGAGAATAATCTTTTGAGGGATGCACAGGCGGAGAAAAAAAATCTTCAAGACGTCGTTGCCAAACTCGATGAGCTGGAAAGGCAAAAGAATCTCTTTGAGAGAAAAATCAGTGTGATCACTCAACTGCAATCCCGTCAAGAAAATGCCGTCATCATCATGGATGAGCTCAGCAGGCATTTGCCCAACTGGCTTTGGTTGACCGAGCTTTCCTTCTCTGCTCAACAAATACAGATCAAAGGAAGAGCGGTCACCAATAATCTCATTGCCGACTACATTTTCAACCTCGAGGAGAGCGATTATTTCCGGAACGTCAACCTTATCTCCTCCACACAAAGACGCGTGCGAAACAACCAGTATCTGGAATTCTCTCTCACGGCGACATTCGTAGGGCCTTCGCTCGTAAGCCCTGCGTTTGAAGAACAAACAGAAGGGGAGAAAAAATGAAAGATTGGCCGTGGTATGGATATGTTCTTTTGGCGCTGATCATACTCGGGCTCTTCTATTTCCTTTATTATAAAGGTAAGAACGAAGAGCTCCAGACCGTCCGTGAAGAAAGAATCAGGACAGAAGCGGAGATAGTGGAACTCAGAGCCAAGAAAAGGCAAATGGATCAGATTGAAAAAGAGATCGCAGAGATGAAGGGAACCCTAAGCCGGCTGGAAACGATCATTCCCTTGAGAGAAGAGATCAGCGATATCCTCAGAAAAATCCAGCAGCTCGCCTGGGATTCGAGGCTAACAATCGAAAAGTTTATCCCAAAGGCAGATGTGGACATGGAATTCTATTATGAAAAACCCATTGCGATCGAGATCACTGGCAATTACCATAACCTTGCCCTCTTCTATGACAGGCTGAGTAACTTTTCTCGTCTTTATAACATCGAGGATTTCACGATAAGATCTCGCAGAAACCAGACAGACACATCGACGATCATTGCACAATCTACAGCGACCACTTACATTTTCAAAGAAGAAATTCCAGAAGAAACGGAAGAGCAAACCACTAGAGGAGCGCGAAAATGAAAAAAACCGTCATGATATTATTAGCCCTTGCATTAGTCTTGTGGAATTTTCAACCCCTCACTGCACAGGAAGAAAACCAGCAGACTCCTGAGCGAACGCCTGTTGAGATCTTCGAGAAAAAGGCTCCGACATACGATTCGGAGGGCAGAAGAGATCCCTTCAAAGACCTCCTTGCAGGCAGTGAAGTCGAAGAGCGAGGAGAAGAAGGCATAGCTTCGTACATGATCGATGACATTGTCCTCATCGGTATTGTCAAGATCAAATCAAAATATATTGCTATTATCAATGGGCCCCAGGGATTCCCCTACCAGATCAAAGTTGGAGACAAGTTCGTCAACGGATTTGTCCTGACAATCGATGACGGCAAAGTCGTGTTTCGACAGACTGAAGACAGGGGTATGCCGTTAACAAGGCCAAGAGATATTACAAAAGAAATTAACCCAGAGGAGCGATAACATGAAAAGGAACAAATATTTCCAGGTCCTCTCCTTTTTGTGCGTCCTTACTCTCATAAGCGGTTATGCGAGTATCAATGATTCAGAAGCTGTCTTGAATAAGATCTCCGTTCATGCAGGCAAGCTCAACACAAAGGTCCTACTGGAAGCGCCTTCTCCCATGCCGGTCATTCAATCTTTCTATGCACCAGACCTTCCCTCTACGATCGTTGTCGATTTGAAATGTGCGGACCAATCTCAAGAACCTCAAGTGGAACTCAAAAATTCTGAATTCGTAAAGGACGTGAAGTTAGAAAAGGGAGAGGAGGAAAGCCTAAGGCTTTTAATCGGGTTAACAGAAAAAGTCCCTTACAGGATCTACTCGAGTCAGAACACAACGATCGTCGAATTGAACAAGCTGCGCCATCTCAAGGGTGGTGAATACATCCTTGATAATGAGGAGAGCCGGGCTAATCCCATTCGATTGAGCAACGTAAACATCTCGTCAGACGATCAAAAATTGGATGTCACAGCAAACTTGAGTGATGAAGCGATGACTCACGTGTTTGCACTCAACAATCCGTTGCGTCTAGTCGTAGATCTTTATGACACCCTGCTCGCTAGCACAGGCTCAGATTACCCCATCTATAATAATGGTGTAGTCAGGGTAAGAACAGCGCAGTTTCAAAACTCAGACACACAAAAGATCACTCGGCTCGTATTCGACCTCTCTGAGCCAAAATTTTACACAGTAAGCACTCAAGGCAACGAATTCATGGTTTCTTTTTTCACTGAACCTGGCCCCGAGCTTGCACAGATTTTCAGTAAGCCAGAACCGGCAGTGGTTGAGGAACCTGCTCCTGCAGAAACCAAACAGGAGCAAACATTCGAGATCGAGGAAGAGACTCCCGTACTTGCGCCAGACACATCCATCGAAGAAGAACCCATCGAAACATCGGATTTGACATATGCCGAAGAACCTGTCGATGAGACTCTCCCTGCTCCCGAAATTGAGCCTATAGAGGAACCGGAACCTGCTGTAGAGACAAATAAGGAAAAGTCAGAGCTCGCTAAACATGCGGAACCCAACGGGAATGGATCGGCATATGATATGCCCCAAGAACAGTTCGCTCCTCAGACAGTGGCAGAGCAGCAAGTCAAGTATACGGGGGATCTCCTCAGCATGAAGTTCAAAGATGCAGACCTAAGGGATGTCATCCTATACTTGGCTGATTTCGCTGGGCTCAATGTCGTTTTCGATCCTGAAGTCCGAGGAACAGTCACGGTCGACCTCAAAGACACACCATGGGACCAGGCTCTGGACATCATCCTCAGAATCAACAAAATGGGAAAAACGCTCGAGGGGAATGTGCTCCGTATCGCCTCGACCGAGGTCCTAGCTAGAGAGAAGGAAGCGGAACGAAGACTTCAAGAAGCACAGGTGATCGCGGGGCCTACGGTCGTAAAGACATTCACTCTCTCCTATTCCCGGGCATCTGAGGTTGAAGGTCTCCTAAGATCCAAGATGTCAGAACGCGGGGAGATGATTGTGGATGAGCGCACGAACACGCTCATCATCACCGAAGTCCGAGACAGCATGGAGGTCCTGGAGAGACTGATAAACGTTTTTGATACGGCAACCCCTCAAGTGTCCATCGAAGCACGGATCGTGGAAGCCACATCCACATTTATCAGAAACTTGGGCGTGCAGTGGGGATTTCGTGGGATCAACGATCCTTTCTACGGCAACCAGACATCCCTGCAGTTTCCAAACAGAACGCTGGTCGATGGAGCCCTTATTCCTCAGGGAATTACTACGAAGGGAGTCGGAGGTCCGCTGGGAGGCTACGGGATCAATTTGCCCGCGCCTGCGTTCACCACAGCTATGGGGCTCTCTATGGCCAACGTCCTGGATACGTTCAGGATCGATATGGCCCTGACAGCACTCGAAACCTCTGGTGAAGGCCGTATCATCTCAGCGCCCAAAGTTACGACACAGAACAATCAAGAAGCAGAGATCATCCAAGGCCGGCAGATTCCGGTTCAGACAGTGGCCAACTTCACGGTGACGACACGGTATGTGAACGCAGCCCTTGAACTGAGAGCTACGCCTCAGATCACAGCCGAAGGAACCATTATCATGTACATCGAGCTCAGAAATAACGCAGCCGATTTCGCAAACTTGGTCAACGGAATTCCTCCTATTACCACACAGAGCGCCCAAACGACGGTTATGGTTCCCAACGGAGGAACGACAGTCATCGGGGGAATCTACAGGACAGAGGACTCGATCACGCGCGAAAAAGTTCCTTTACTCCATAAAATACCCATTCTGGGAAATCTGTTTAAGTCCTTCGCACGGACTAAACAGACAAGGGAACTCCTGATTTTTATTACTCCCAGAATAATCAGATAAGAGGGTGGAACAATGAAAACGCTAAAAACACTCTTAAAAATCATGGCAATCCTTCCGGTTATTTTGCTCTACATCGCATGCAATCCGCTTTCGGATGATACCCGATCTGCAAGCATACTTATCGTAGAGAACCTGACGGGAAGTGACTTGGAAGGAAACACGGCCAACTTTCTCCAATCCGATGTGATTTTCCAAGATCCCGAAGACCCAGAATCAAGCACGATCTATGCCGATCCAGCTCTTGTCTCCTTCACCGCACAGCTTCTCGATCCCGCTTCGCTGACTGGCCCATCGTACCTTAACGACATCACGGTCACACGCTACGTTGTCTCCTATATCCGAGCTGACGGCAGAAACACAGAAGGCGTGGATGTCCCCTATTCCTTCGAAGGGAATCTATCCATCGTTGTGCCCATTGACAGCATGGTCGAGGCGAATTTCATCATCGTGAGGGAGGTTGCCAAACTCGAGCCCCCGTTGATCGGTTTGCATGAATGGCGGGATGCCGGTGTCATCAACTGCACAGCCAAGGTGGACTTCTACGGTCAGGATCAAGTCGGTAATAAAGTCAAAGCCACCGGATATTTGACCGTCTACTTCGCAAACTACGCCAATGAATCCTCAGGTGGAGGAGGAAACTGATGAAATTAAAAAATTACCTACTTATCTTTTTACTGGTCGTGAGCTTAATCTCATTCTACTCCTGCAGGAACAAGGTCGAAGAGCCTTCTCCCACTGGGCCATCGACATTTTCCATTCTGATGTTCGCATCGGCAAGCCCGAACGTTCTCATAGCAAGAAACACCGGGGTAAGGGATACAAGCAACATTACCGTTACTCTCACTACTTTTCAAGGCACACCCCTTGCCAACGAGACCGTCATTTTCGATGTCTACGATGCGACTTTTGAGAATGTGCTGGAAAACTATGGTTATTTTGAAGGCAATCAATCCGTCGTGGCCAAAACCACAGATGCGAACGGACGCGTTTCTGTAACATATTACGGGCCCGTCTTTGAAGAGATCGTCTACTATTGGGAAGAAGCTGCACCTCAATCTGTCGAAAGACCTCTGCCATACCCTCCCGAACAAGTACACATCCGTGCCTCCCTGGCCTGGCAGGGGAAAGAATTGATCTCTGAATACGCGCCCCTCCAGATCGTGAGCGAACTGCACAAGGAAATCAGGCTAAAAGCAGCACCCAATGTGCTCTGGATCACGGGTGGATCCAATAAATCCCGGCAATCCACTCTCACGGCTACAGTCGCAGACCTTAAAGGAGCACCGGTTAGAGGCGAAAAAATTTGGCTGACAATCAAATCAGGACCGGGAGAATTCAAGCAAAACGGAAAGACAAGAATCTCTGGAAAAACGGATGCAAACGGCAAGGTGGTCGTGACCTATCTGGCTCCAAAAAGAGGCGAGATCTTCGCGGATGGAATTGTTGTGGAAATTCAAGCACAATTGCAAACAGACGATCCCAATTGGGCCCACGATGAAGCCAAGATTCGTTTGAACAGGGGCGACTGAAACGAGTATTCAGTCCTGATTACACGCTAGATACAAAAGCTGCCAGCGTGAAGCTGGCAGCTTTTTTTTTGCACATACAAACATGCGAAGGTGCTCTCACCCGAATTTTTCAAGCAGAAAACTTATCAGTAATAAACAAAGACTTTTTTATTCGATTTCACTTTTGCCAGCGCCTCTTTTAGTGCTTCGTCCAGATCCTTCTTTTTTTTGGATTTGAGAAAGAACTGAACCCGGCTCTTCCCCCTCAACCTGGGAACAGCCGCCAGAGCAGGCCCCAAAACCTCCACATCCCTCGCATGTTCTTTCAATACAGAGGAAAAATTTCTCGTTTGTCTGGCTAACGACCTCAAGTTTTCTCCCCGGAACAAAACCTCGACCATGTGAGTGAATGGGGGATAATTCATGAGGCGACGATATTTTATCTCCTGTGCGTAAAATCCTGCATAATCAAGGTATGCAGCCGAACGAATGCTGAAGTGATCCGCATAGGCTGTCTGGATCAAGAACTCCGAGTTTTCGTCAGGGCTCAGATGTTTTGCCGCCTGAACGATGCTCTGAAAGGTTTTTTGGCTGGCTCTATAATCCGGCAAGGCAAGGATCGTCTCCGGATACAGCACGACAACCAGTGCACTTTTTGGCAGTTCCGGCTGATGGACCAACAGCTGAGTACCCACCAGAATGTCGATTTTTTTATTCCGGAACAGGTCAACAATTTTGACCTGGTCCTTCGCTCTTTTGACCACATCCGAATCAAATCCGACGACATGACTCTGGGGAAGCTGTCTCCGGATCTCGTCCTCGACAGCCTCGATGCCAAAACCTCTTTTTTTTAAGATCTTGTGGCCGCATCGGGGACAAATCAGAAATATTTTCTCCGAATGCCCGCAATAATGACAGAGCAACCGGCCATCCTTCCTGTGATAGGACAGCACAATATCACAATCCTGACACCGGGGCGAATAACTGCACCTCGAACAGGTTATGTAGGAAGCATAGCCTCGCCTGAAGTGGAAGATCAGGACGGACTTTTTCTCCCGAACAGCTTTTTGGAGTTTATCAACCGTTTTGGGAGAGAGAATACCCCGCTCGACCCGGTGGGCGATGATTTCTGTTTTGAATTGTTTCGGTTCTCCCAAAATATCGTATAAACGCCCAGTCTTCCCGAACTCAAAATAAGCTTCAACTGTTGGTGCCGCGGACCCGTTCACCAGGATGGCTCGATCTGATTGTGCCCTGAGCTCAGCGCCTTTGCGGGCATCATAGGAAGGACTCTCTCTCTGGAAGTAGGACTCATCCTGCTCCTCATCAAGGATAACAAGACCGAGGTCCTCAACAGGAGACAGAACCGCAGAACGCGGCCCCAAAACGACATCTGCCCGGCCCGAATGGATCATCGTCCACGCCTCCTCTCTATCCCGGACTGACATCCGGCTGTGGAGGAGAGCTGCATTTTCACCGAATCGTTTCCGGAATTTTTCTAAGAGGCCACGTGTCATTGCGATCTCAGGGACAAGGAATAAAACTCTCTTCTTCGAAGCGAGGGCCTTCTTCATCAAAAAAAAGTAGACAGCCTCTCTCTTTTCAGGGGGTCCGAACAGGTAGTAGGATAAGGACGTTTTTCCGGCCCAGCCGGCGGCGATAGAACTTGCGGCCGCATAGGATTCCTCATCTAAAGAAAAATCCATTTCGAGCTGTGTGGGGTCCTGACTCGCGGGCCGTTTCCTTCTTCGGCTTTCGGTTTTAACCTCCTCCTTTTCGTGAATGAACTCTTTGGCCCCCAACCGGGAAAGCACAGAAGAAAGCTCCCTCATTTTAATTTTGCGCTTCAGGTACACACGGCTGTAGGAGCGTTCTTTCAAGAAATCAAGGACACTTCTCTCACCCTCAGAGAGCCTATCCCCCTCGAGAGCACTTTTCCCCTTAGCGGTGATCGAATACGTCGTCTTCGTTCGCGGCACAAAAGAGGGAGGAAGCGAGGCCTCTATCAACTCACCCCATGAGGAATAAAAGGCATCGCTCAGCATTTTTGTGAAGAAGAGGAAGTCTGTCGAGAGGAGAGGAGATTCATCCAGCACAGCATGGATCTCCTTGAGTCTGATACCTTTGGGGACACCTCTTTTTTTGAGCTTGACGACAATCCCGGTGCGTCTCCGCTCCTTGAAAGGGACAAGAACCCGGGATCCCACTCC
>JASFPP010000112.1:0-12526 GCA_050115915.1 Candidatus Aminicenantota bacterium | reverse complement strand
GGATGCCACGATAACTATCGGGAATACGATCCTTCTAAGAAGCTACGATGATTATTTTCCGACCACAGTTCTCAATCAGGTCCTGGGAGGTTCTCCCCATAGCCGCCTTTTTATGAACCTCAGGGAATCTAAGGGCTATGCCTATTTTGCTTTCAGCACAGTCGAGTTTTTAAAAACCTGCGGTATCCTGACCATTCAGGAACGCGTGAGGTCCGATGCCATCATCGAGTCCATAGCCGAGAGTCTGAACGAAATCAGGAGAATCTCCTCGGAGGTCGTGCCGAATTATGAGCTCGAACAGGCCAAATCCTACCTGATAGGAAATTTCCCTTTGCGGATCGAGGATCTTGAGTATTATTCATCCAGGCTATCTGCCATTAAAGCCTTCGATCTAGGGGAAGCCCATTGGAATTCCTACTACAAGAGCATGATGCTCATCAGCCCGGAAAATGTCTATGAGATTGCTCGCCGTTCCTCACTCCAATCTCCTGTAGTGGTCATCGTGGGGGATATAGAGGAACTGGGGCCTTACTTGCAGGAATATGATCTTGAAGTCTATGATACAAACGGAGACTTTCAGTACACCATCAAAAAAGGAGAGACTGAATGAAGCTCGTCGAATGCGTACCAAACTTCAGCGAAGGACGTGACCTCGCAAAGATCAACACGATCACCAAGGAGATTGAGGGGACTGCAAAAGTTAAACTTCTCGATGTTGATCCCGGGGAGTCGACGAATCGGACGGTGGTGACATTTATCGGAACACCGGAAGCTGTGAAAGAGGCGGCCTTCAAAGCCATTAAAAAAGCGTCCGAAGTCATAGACATGAGCAAACATCAAGGAGCGCATAGCCGGATCGGTGCTACAGATGTGTGCCCGTTTGTTCCCGTAACAGGGGTCACGATGGAAGATTGTGTCCAGCTGGCCCACGAGCTGGGAGAGAGGGTCGCTCGAGAACTGGGGATCCCGATCTATCTGTACGAAGAAGCAGCCAAGAAACCCGATCGGAAAAACCTGGCTACCATCAGAGTAGGCCAGTATGAGGGGCTGGAAGAAAAACTCAAGGATCCCGAATGGGCGCCCGATTATGGAAAACCCGTTTTCAACGCCAAAGCGGGAGCCACGGTTATCGGCGCAAGAGAGTTTCTTATTGCCTACAACATCAACCTCAACACAAAAGACCGTGCCCTGGCCCGTCATATCGCATTCAATCTGCGCGAAAGAGGTCGAGCCAAAAGAGATGAAGAGGGTAAAATAATCAGGGATAAAAACGGTAAATCCATAAAGATCCCGGGCAAATTCAAAGAGCTCAAAGCTGTGGGTTGGTATGTCGAAGACTATGGAATCGCCCAAATATCCATAAATTTTACAAATTACAAAGTCTCGCCCCCCCACCTTGTGTTCGATGAGGCCATCAAGGAAGCGGAGCAGATAGGACTTCGGGTGACGGGAAGCGAGCTTGTGGGGTTGATTCCTAAAGAGGCCATGCTCATGGCGGGACGATACTATCTTCTCAAACAGGGGAAGAGCCCCGGAGTCCCCGAGGAAGAATTGATCAGGACAGCTGTTCTCTCTCTGGGACTGAACGATGTCGCTCCGTTCGATGAAAAAAAGAAGATCATTGAATACCAGTTCACCGAAGTCGAAAACTCGTTGTTAGATATGAATCTCCGTGAGTTTGCTAATGAGCTTTCGATGGACTCCCCTGCTCCAGGAGGAGGGAGCACGGCGGCTTTGTGTGGAGCCTTGTCGTCTGCGCTTTCAGCAATGGTCTCAAACCTTACGGTCGGGAAAAAAGAGTACGAAGATGTGCAGAGCAAAGTCATGGAGCTAGCAACTCAAGGTCAGGTATTAAAAGACCAGTTTCTTCATGATGTGAATGCGGATACCGAGGCTTTCAACGATGTGATGGCCGCGATGCGCATGAAGAAAAAAACGCCCGAGCAGATCGAAGAAAGGGCAGCCGCGATTGAGGGGGCCTCCAAAAAGGCAACATTGGTCCCTCTCGGAGTCCTGGAAAAATGTGTGGAAGCCTTGAAGCTTGCCAAGGAAGTCGTGTGTGATGGAAACAAAAATTCGATCAGTGACGCCGGGGTCGCTGGTCTCGCAGCGCAGGCCGGAGCAGAGGGCGCTTTTTACAATGTCCGGATAAACCTTCCCGACATTCAGGATGATAAATTCAGGAAAGACATCGGTGCTCGGGCTAAATCCTTGAACGCAGAAGCGAAAAAGCTCGGAGACGAGATCAAGGATCTTGTTCTAAAGGAGCTCTGATAGAAAATAATCATGCAAGAATGGTCCATCGAAAATCGAAGACTGAAGCTCGTTGAAGGCAACATCGTGTTGCTGAATGTGGACGCCATCGTGAATGCGGCAAACACCTCTTTGATACTGGGAGGCGGAGTAGCTGGGGCGATCAACAGGTTCGGGGGACCGACGATCCAGGAAGAATGCAACACTATAGGACCTATAAAAGTCGGCGAGGCCGTGATAACGGGAGCAGGAAACTTAAAAGCCAGGTATGTCATCCACGCTGCCGGCCCTGTCTATGGGGATGGGGACGAAGAGGAGAAACTGGCAAATGCAACCTTGAGCTGCCTCAACATCGCCAGGGACAAGGGAATCAAAAGCATCGCATTTCCTGCCATCAGCACGGGGATATTCCGTTTCCCCATAGAGGAATGTAGCAAGGTCATGTTAAAAGTTGTCATGAAATTCTTGCGTGAGAACGTCCTTCCAGAAGAGATCATCATGTGTCTTTATGGACTCGAGGCCTACGACACGTTTTCCGCAACTCTGGATTCAATCATTTCCCCATAAAGTTAATGTCATCACCAAAACGTTCCATTTGTCACCGTGTCTCGAGCACGGGATAGGTCAGAAAGATCGTTGGCCCCGCCTTGCAAAGAAGAATATGCAGAAAAAGAGGAAGGAGAGGCAAACTATCGTCCCTGAGGCAGGAAAGTCGAGATAAAAAGCCAGGATCAATCCCAAAATAACCGATAGCAGAGATACGAGGGAAGAGAGAACGATCGCCTGTTTGAAGTTGGATGCTATCTGCAAACCCGCCGCAGCAGGGATCACCAGAAGAGCCGCTACAAGCAGAAGCCCGACAATTTTCATCCCCAGCACAACAGTGACGGCGGTGAGGACCGTGAGAAGGATATCCAATCGCTGGACTCGAATCCCCGATACCTTTGCAGAGTCACGGTCGAACGTCATATACATAAACCTGTGGTAATTCAGGATTATGATGACAACCACGATCACCGCCAGCCCCACAGAAAAGCACACCTCAAACGTATCAATAGCCAAGATCTCGCCGAATAGATAGCCGAAAAGATCGATATTAAATCCTTGGGCCATCGACACGATCAAAATTCCGATAGCAAAACCCACGCTGCTAAAAATGGCGATGGCTGTATCCCCATACAGACCGGCTCGTTCCTTGAGTTTCATGATACCCAAGGCCGTGACCACAGCAACTCCGGTTGCAGCGGCCAGAGGCATAAGATCGAGCAAAAGACCTATCGCGATCCCTGCAAAAGTCACATGGGCGAGGCCATGGCCGATCATAGAATCACGCCTTAGAATCAGAAATACACCAAGGATTGCACAGGCGATCGCCACAAAAATTCCAGCCAGTAAAGCCCTCTGGAGAAAACCATAGCTTAGAAATTCTGTGACGACATTCATGTATCGATCTTTACTTTTTAATGACGATGCGAGATCACATGATGACCTTCGGTGATCATTTTCTTGAATATATCCGACTGGCAGAACTCTTCATGGGATCCATGATACTGCAAAGTCTGATGGAGACAGGCCACCTGGCTGACATGTTTATTCACGATACCGATGTCATGTGTAATTAAAACGATGGTGATCGACTCCTTTTTATTCAAATCACCCAGCATGTCGTAGAAGTGTTCCTGTGTTTCCGCATCCACCCCTGTGGTGGGCTCATCGAGAAAAAGTATGTGGGGTTGATTAACGATCGCCCTTGCTATGAACACTCGTTGTTGCTGCCCCCCAGAGAGCGCACCCACCCGCCTATCCTCATACGTTCCCATTCCCACCTGTTTGAGAGCACTGCGGACACGATCTTCATCGCTCTTTTTCTTAGTGCTTAAGTATTTCCGGCTGGATAAAAGGCCCATTTCAACGACTTCCCTCACAGAGACTGGAAAAAAAGGATCCACATGAGTGGCCTTTTGCGGGACGTAACCCAGTTTTTCCCATTGAGTAAATACGCTCCCCTTTTCACCAAATATCTTGATTCTCCCCTCAGAAGGGGTCAATAATCCCAAAATGATTTTTATTAGCGTGGTCTTTCCCGATCCATTCGGTCCAATGATGGAAAGGAAATCCCCTCTTCGAATGGGAAATGTGACACGATCCAAAACTTTAGTCTCTCCATAGCTGAAAGAAACACCTTCGATCCCAATCAAAACATCCGATTCAGTCACAAGACAGCCCCTTCTTTAGACTCTCCAAGTTATGATCCATAATCTCTAAAAAAGTCAGATTTTCTTTGCTCTGCTCCGGCGTTAAGTTCGAAGCGGGATTCAGAACACATGTTTTCGCCCCCACCTCTTCCGCTATGACTTTGGCCAGATCATCACTCACATAAACTTCGAAATAGATCATGTCGATATCATGCTCCTTGGCCAGATCCACAATTCGGACGAGTTGGCGAGGAGTTGGCCTGGAATCAGGACTGACTCCGTAGAGGGAAAGCTGACGAAGTCCATACCTTTGCGCCATGTATCCAAAAGCGGCATGTCCGCCCAGAATAAAGGTCCTGCTTTTGCAACGAGCAAGCTCTTCCCTGTACCTGCGGTCGCATTCTTGGAGCTTTTGCTTATAGGCGATGCCATTCCTCTGGAAAAGCGCGCTATTTCCCGGCTCTATTTGGGAGAACAACTCGACAAGAGCATCGATGATCCTCTGGTCGATGACAAAATCCAGCCATATATGTGGATCGATAGTATCGTGTCTATGTCCGTCTGCACCTTCGATGTGTTGATGCTCATGGGGAATATGCTCTTTGTATTCCACGCTTTCTGTGGGAAGAACCGAATCCATCGCCTTGAAAATATGTAAGCGGGGATTATTGACGCTTTCAAGGACATCCTCCAGCCATGGCTCGAGACCAGCACCGATATGAATGAGCACATCGGACTTTGCAATTTTTATCATATCACTCGGTCGAGGCCTCCAGGTGTGTATTTCTGCTCCTGGTGGAAGAAGAAGGCTTACCTTGCCCCTCTCGCCACACACAGCCTGAGCAAACTCCATAAGCGGGAATACGCTCGTTATGACCTTGATCTTTGGCGGATTTCTGTTTTCTGCATAACCCATTCCGACGATACAAAGGATCAGGAAAACAAAGACAAAAAAGTTGGGGATTTTTTGTTTCAATCGTGGGGTGGATTTATTCATTCTGTCCATTTTCCTGTTTCATCTGTCATAGAACCGATGTCTTGCTCCTTTATCGATTTTGACAGAAAAGACCTTGGGTTTACGGTATCCTTTTTTCTGTGCTAAATCAAGGATTTCTCTCGTGAAACGGTCTGTTTCTCCACTTTTAATCAATGCGATTCCAGACCCGCCGAACCCTGCACCGGTGAGCCTGGCTCCTAAACACCCTGAAAATTCCTGTCCAAACTCATAGAGCAGATCGAGCTCGGAGCATGAGACCTCGTAATCATCCCTCAAGCTGATATGAGACTGGAAAAGGAGTTGTCCTAGAGCGGAAAAATCATGTTTTTTTAAGGCTTCTCTAGCCTCATGAACCCGCTCATTTTCAGAAATGACATGCCATGCGCGCTTGTACAGGATTTTCTCCATTTTATCTTTCAAAGTGCTGAGTTCATCCAGGGAAACCCCTCTGTATCCTGGAAGGCCAGAACGACGCAAGAAACGCTCTGCAGCCGTGGCCTCCAAGCGCCTAGTATTGTACTCTGTCAGGGAAAGTTCTCTTTTGACACAGCTGTCATAAACAAGAAATTCAAGGTTTTTCTTTTTCAGTTCGATCGGGATCTTCTCGAACTCAAATGTCTGGCAATCTAAAAAGATGGCCCTTTCTTCCTCTCCAAAAATGGATATGAACTGATCCATCAAACCACACTTGATCCCCACAAAATCATTCTCCGCTTTCTGTGCTATTTTGGCCTTTTCTAGGGGCATGATTCCGAGCGAAAAAAGATGATCCAGTCCATTGACAACACTCACTTCAAGAGCCGCAGAGGAGCTCAACCCAGATCCCGTGGGAATATTTCCCCAAATCAAACAGTCTATTCCACCCGGAGAATACCCGTATTGCGAGAGCACCCAATACACTCCTTTGATGTAGGCATTCCAATGGTGTTCTTTCGGCAAGGACATTTTTTTTAAGGAAAATGAGCTTTTTTCTCCGAAGTTTGCGGTCCATATCCGGACCTGATCATCCGCTCTGCGACCAGCCAGAAATCGAATACACCTGTGGATGGCAGCGGGAAGGACATAGCCATGGTTGTAATCTGTGTGTTCCCCTATAATGTTGATTCTTCCCGGTGCGGAAGACAGGATCTCAGGACTTGACTGAAAAATCTCTCTGAATTTTAACCGGAGCTGGCCCTCTTCCATATCTCTGTGGATTTTAATCGAAATGGGCTTGAATCGTAAAGAGATTTGTGTCATTATTCTGATTTCATCAATATTATTTTGAGTGGTAGTTCAATCCAATCTGGAGGCTTAATACAATGGTATTCGCATTCGATCAAATCGAACCCAATAACCTTTGGAAACATTTTGCGGAATTCCTGAAGATCCCGCATTGTTCAGGGAATGAAAAAGCCCTAGGAGACTACATCATTGCATTCGCTGAGAGCAAAGGTCTGGAATGGAAAAGAGATGATGTGGGAAATGTGGTCATCTCCAAACCCGGATCAGCGGGCCACGAAAATGCAGAAGGCGTTATACTCCAGGGACATCTGGATATGGTCTGCGAGAAGAACTCGGATGTGGCTCATGATTTCAGCAAAGATCCCATCAGTACAATGATGGAAGGTGAATGGATCCGGGCTGAAGGAACGACTCTCGGAGCTGATAACGGCGTTGGTGCCTGTGCAGCTCTTGCCATCTTGGAGGATGACAGTTTGGTCCATCCGCCGATCGAATGCCTGTTTACGGTCGATGAAGAGACTGGGCTTACCGGGGCGACTAAAATTCAGCCGGGTTTCCTCAAAGGAAAAAAGCTCCTCAATCTGGATAGCGAGGATGAAGGGGAGTTTACCATAGGATGTGCCGGAGGCGCGGATGCTCTGATAACACTCCCTCTTCAAAAGGAAAATACGGATAGCGGCGAAATCTATAATGTTAAGCTCTCAGGATTTAGAGGTGGACACTCGGGCATCGATATCAATCAAGGGAGAGCCAATGCCATAAAACTTCTTGCGAGGATCTTGTGGCAGGTCTCTCGAGACGACGTCCCCTTCCGCCTAGTTTCTTTCGAGGGGGGGAATTTGCGGAATGCCATTCCGCGTGAAGCATGGGCTTCTGTTATACTCGCACCATCGGATAAAGACAGATTCTCTGAAATGAGCGAGGAAGCTTTCCAAAGGATCAGAGAGGAGTATGCAGCGGTTGAAAAAGAGGCTGCGTTCTCTATCGAGAAACTGAGCGAGCCCTCAACGACAGCCTTGACTCAAGATTCTCAGAATAAATTAATCAACCTTCTGTTTACTCTCCCGCACGGAGTCATTAGCATGCATCCCGAAATGGAAGGCCTGGTGGAGACATCCACAAACCTCGCGGTCATTCGCACACATGATACAAACGCTGAGATCGTGTGCAGTACCAGAAGCTCAGTGGCATCCGCGCTCCAGGCAACAAGAGATACTCTCGTCGCAGTCAGCTCTCTCGTCGATGCAGATGTTGTGCTGGAAGACGGATATCCCGGCTGGACTCCCAACCTGCAGTCTCCTCTCCTCCAAACAATGAAAGACATTTATAAAAAGACATTCCATACAGATGCTCATGTCGCTGCTGTCCATGCAGGTCTCGAGTGTGGAATCATCGGTGAGAAGTTTCCTGGCATGGACATGATCTCCTTTGGCCCGACCATTGAACACCCACACTCCCCCGATGAGCGTGTTCACGTTGGGTCTGTGGAGAAATTTTGGACATTTCTCACTAATGTGTTATCTGAGCTGGCCTAGTCTGAATTATTCACAAAAGCTTCAGACAAATTTATATTAATAACTTTAACAATTATATTGTCAGAATCTTTTACCCTTCGGGCGAACCGATCTCGCCACAAAGCCTTCGTTGTAGCCTTCTTGCAGTAGTTTACTACAGCTTCGTAGGCCACTGCCTCGCCTTTGCGACGATATCAGCTCGTGAATAATTCAGATACATATTAAAATATGTGGCCGAAATTGAAATGAATGCCGGTTCCCTCGGAGCTGAATCCCATATCGAACCTCACGACAAAGTTTTTGAGGTAGTATCTCAATCCCCATCCGAAGTTCTTGGCGGCAAGGTCGAAGCGGATCTTTTTCCATGACGGCCACACCAGTCCCCAATCGACAAAAATATTTCCACCCAATCTTTCCCAGAGAGGAAACCTGTATTCGGTATTGATCAAAAATTTCCCTTTATCCTTGAACCTGTTCAGCATGTATCCTCTCATGGCCGTCATCTCCGAGCTGCCGCCGAGTACCGACATTTCGTAGAGGGGGACATCCTCTCCAATGATTTGCTGAAGCACAAACCTGAAGGCAAGGACATCGTTTTGTCCGATGAGCAGCAAGTATTTTCTTAAATCGAGCGTATAGCGAATATAATCTGTCCTTGAATTCCCTAAAAAACTTGTAGCTAAGTCATTGCGCAGCAAGATACGCAGTCCCTTTTTGGGATGAATCCAGCTATCTGAGGTATCGTATCTGACCAGCACAGTGATGTATGGGGAAAAGTCCTCGCCTACACCATCCAGTGTTTCTGTATGGGATTTATCCTCTTCGATATTAAAATACCGGATCGATTTAAGGACGCACATGGCCTCGATCACAAAATGAGGATTCAATCCTTTGCCCCATGTGAGAATGAGCTCCTTTTTTTCGTCTGTATAGCGTGTCAGATCCTTTTTTTCGGAATCGGGTCCTAGACCACAAAAATTCGCCTTTAAAAGTTTGCTGTATTCGGCCTTCAGATCGAAAGAAAAAGAGTATGTTGTCCCCAACCGGATTTCAAAATCAGGCAGAGAAAACACAAAGACATAGGTCCGTTCTCCCTTCGTCGAGTTGAACAATAAAAGGTCGAAGGACTCATCTTGACCTAAAAAATTTACGAATTTTCCCTTCGCTCCAAAGCCGACGCCGATATCCGTGTTGTACATTAAGATCGGAAACACATTATAGGATTTTTTGGGGCTTTGCTCAGTGCTGCATGAAACTTGCCCCCTAAAGAGGATAAAGATGGATACTATCGCATTGAAAAGTAAAACGCATCCTTTCGACCTGTGTACCATTTCGACCTGCTGTTTTCCCTGTGTTTCCGAGTCCTTCCCGACACAACAAGTGGATTGGGCTCAAGAAGTTATTTAACGAATTTGTAGCCCGACCAAGGCACAGTGATGAGATGAACCGGATGGGAGGGATCGTCTTCAATCTTCTGGCGCAAGTTATGCATAAAAGTATCGATGGTTCGAGTCGTGGGATATTTCTCATAGCCCCAAACCTCATTAAGGATCTTATCTCGGCTCACAACTTCCCCTTCATGTTTGGATAATAGCTTTAAAAGCCCGATCTCTTTGGCTGTGAGGGAAATTTCTGTTTGACCTTTTATGACCATCTGCTTCTTAAAGTCAATGGTCACATCCCCAAAGGCCAGTACTTCCAACTCCACTCTCGCAGGAGAAACTCTGCGAAGGATAGCATTGATCCGGGCAATGAGTTCTCTGGTCCCGAAGGGCTTGAGGAGGTAGTCATCCGCTCCCATCTCCAACCCGACAATTCTATCGATCTCTTCTTTCTTCTCACCTGTAAGGAAAATGATCGGAGTGGAGATCCCTTCCATTCGGAGCTTTTTACAGACCTCAAAGCCAGTCATGGCAGGCAGGACATAGTCAAGAACAATAAGATCGACTTTTTCCTCGCACCCGATTCTGTAACCCTCTGCACCGTCAGCAGCGCCAAGTACTTCAAAATTCTCCGATTCGAGCGCCATGGTTAGGGTTTCTCTTAAAGCTTTATCATCTTCAACGATCAATATTTTTTTCATAGCTTTGGAAACACCAGACTCACAACAGTCCCCTCCCCCAGTTGGCTGTGGAGCCTCACAGCCCCCTTGTGAGCCTCCATGATATATTTAACGACTCTCAGCCCTAGCCCCACACCCTTTGGGCTTTTCCGTATCGCTTCTGGCGAACGGAAAAAATCATCGAAAATCTTCTTCTGGTCCTCGGCAGAGATCCCGATCCCTTTATCCTGGACTTGAATCTTGACATCTTCGCTGTTCTCGATTAGACGAACTGTTATCTCCCCTCCCTCTTTCGAATACTTTATAGCATTGTCCAAAATATTAGTCAAAGCCTGTTTGATGGCATCTCTGTCGATCTTTAATTCGATCATTTTTTTTGCAAGATCCTTTTGGAGCACTATCCCCGCTTTGACGAAATCCCCATGAAACAGGGCGATGGCTTCCTCGATAACAGGCTGGATTTTCTCCAGCGAAAAGTTGTATGTTTTGGCGTTCTGTTCGATCTTGCCTATATCCAAGATATTGTGCATAAACCGGGTCAACCTTGAGCTCTCATTGGCCATCACTCCTAAAAGCTCTCCTTCCTTGGATTTATCTTTTACTTTTCCGTCCTGCAACATCTCCGAAAGGCTCTGAATAGAACTTAAAGGCGTCCTTAATTCGTGCGAGACAGTGGATATAAATTCCGTCTTCATCCGGTTCAGTTCATCCAGTTTTTGTTTCTCTGCGCGCTCTAGAAATACTTCTTCCTGGAGGAGGATTCTTTCGAGGTTCAGCGCCAAGCTCCCTGCCATGGTGGAGAGAAAATCCAGGTCTTCATGTGTGTATCGTTCGCCCGATTTCTTTTTACCCAAAGATAAAATACCTCCCAAAGTCAAAACTCTGAAGGGCAGAGATAGGACAACTTCCAAACCGGCGTCGGCCAAGATCGATTCGTTGGAAAAATCTATGCCCTCTTCCACACGCACAGCCCTTCTCTTTGCGGAAATCTGACTTCGTTCAAAAACGCCAAGAGGCAGGACATCGTGTTTCTGACCAAAATCGTTCTCTACGATCGGGATCTTTTTTCCGTCCTTCATCACAGACACCAGGATTCCCATAGATTCAAGCGGTAGCGTCTTTGCTACTTTCGCTGTAAAGAATTCCACAAGATGATCTTTATCAGCCATCATGTGTGCCCTCTCTGTAAAACTCCTGTGGCTGTCACGGTAGTCATAGCTGATGCGGAAAAAAGACTTATCCACAAAACGCTGGATCTTCCTCCTTGCCGGATGGAAGGCGGCTGCTGCGGCGAGTGCGGCAATAACAGTCAACACTGCCTCATGGACATTGAGCACCCGAAAGACCAATTCTTGCAGAAAACGAACGGATAAGAGATAAACACTCACAGTGAAGATCGTTAGAATAGAATAAACCATACTTTTGTTGATAATGAGTTCAATATCCATCAGCTTAAACCGGATGATCGCAAAGGCCACAGCGAGAGGAATAAAAATAAAAAAAACATTCGAGAGCTCATCTGAAATAAAAGGAGTGATTTTGATCAGTTGAGGCAATTGATACAGGAAAATAAAGGGCCCGATCCCGACGAACAGGCCGAAAAAGATCCATTTGATCTGCGCCCGTTCTTCCATCATGGAAGCTTTTCTGTAGCCAGAGACCAGTAGAATAACAGTTCCGAGGACATACAGGACAGTGTAAAAACGAAATATGTAGTAGACAGCTTGATAATACCTGTAATGGACGATGGAAGAGTGCAGAACGTTATACAGATACAAAGAAATAAGCGTGCCCGCAAAGAGGACGGCCGGCACATAGAATAAAATTACACTTCTTTTCACATCTCTCTTCGTCAATTTGAGAGTGAAATGAAGCAACAGAGCCAGGGCAAGAGGATAAACAAGATAATAAAGAACTCCCGGTAAAAAAGAGAACCATGATCCCTTCGCAACATAAAAACCTTGATTGATAATGGTCGCCGAAGAGAAGGCCACTATCGCAAAGAAAAAAATCTGTGCCGTAAGATCATCCGGCCGGAGAACGATCACAGTAATGCCGATCAGGAAACACATCAAGCCGATGATGAGGTAAATAACGAGAAACGGTGACTGTGAGTGATAGGCAACAAGCGTAACATTGCGATACTCCCGTGCACCGTTTATCTCTAGGAGGATCTGAACCCGATCTCCGATCGTTTTCTGGCTCAAGACGAATTCAATATCTTTGCTCTCCAAGATTTCGTTCTGGTCAAGTTGTTTGATGGCGGATTGTGGAATACTCT
>JASFPP010000111.1:0-12581 GCA_050115915.1 Candidatus Aminicenantota bacterium | reverse complement strand
GAAAGGCCTGTTTTTGCCAAGGTTACTGACGATGATCTTGAAAGCGGACAGGAAATGTGGAGAGTTGTTGGGATTCAAGAGATGGAGTATCGAGTGCCCAAAGATAGCGATATCGCTCTTTATAATGAAGGTTACATCGTTGTCGTTCCCATGGTCTGTGATGAACACGATAACCAATTATTGTTGCGGCTGAAAAAGGATAAAGGGGCACTTCCAGCGTGGTCTCATCTCAAAGAATAAAACTGTCCTTTATTTCGTTGAAGTAAATAATAAACCTCCCCATTTATTCGTATCTCAACGAATCAGCCGGATTGGAGCGTGCCGCCCTGAGGGCCTGGTAACTCACTGTGAGAAGAGCAACCATCAGTGCGATCAAACCGGATAGAAGAAAGATGTCGATTCCTATCGCTGTCCGATAGGCATACACCTGGAGCAATTTGTTCATCACAAAGTAGGCGACAGGCCAGGCTATCACATTCGCGACCAGCACCCATCGGGTGAATTCCTTCGTGAGAAGCGTAATAATCTTAGACGAGGATGCTCCCAGTACTTTACGGATGCCTATCTCCTTGGTCCTCTGCTCGGCCATGAATGAAGCCAATCCGAACAAGCCCAAACAAGATATAAAGATGGCCAGTGCCGTAAAAAAGTTAAATATGGTTCCAATCCTTTTTTCAGACCTGTAGAGACGGTCGTATGTCTCGTCCAGAAAATGGTATTCGAATGGAGACGCTGGGTTGATAGCCCTCCATACACCCTCGATGTGGGACAATGCCTCTTCTGTTTCTTCGCCGAGGATCCTGATCATCACGAGCCCAGCATCATCTGCATGGGTCATATCGGATATAAAGAAGACGCGGGGTTCGATCTCGTGATGGAAGGAACGGAAATGCGCATCCTTCACGACTCCTACAATAGTGCCTTCTCTCTTTCGAATGGCAAAACGTTTTCCCACAGGTTCTTCCAGGCCGATCTTTTTGATTGCGCTTTCGTTGAGGATGTATCCGGCTCTTCGATCGGAGGGGATATCTCGAGAGAAGGCCCGGCCCTCTTTGAGCTCAAGCTTGAGGGTCTCCAAGAAGCCATAATCCACTCCGGCAAAAACGAGGTCGACACTGCGCTCCGGGTCTTTTCCCTCCCAATCGAACACTCCCGAGTTTCGCCAGGTCGATTCCGCAAAGGCGTATCTTTGGGCCGAAACAGAAAGAATGTGTGGATTTTTTAAAAGTTCGTTCTTTACAGTTTCATATTTTTTGCCAATGTTCTCCTTGATGGGAATATGGACAACGTTCTCCTTATCGAATCCGAGTTTGGCTTTTTGGATGTAGTGGAGCTGTTTGTAAACGACCGTTGTCCCGAATATGAGCATGATCGAAAGAGAGAATTGCAAGACAACCAGAGCCTTACGGAAAGAGGCTCCCCTGGTTTTTGACTCTTTGAGCCCTTTTATGACAGCCACCGGGCGAAAAGCCGACAAATAAACGGCGGGATAGCTGCCGGCAATAAAGCCGGTTGAGAGCACAATGCTAAGAAGAATGAAAAGATGTGAAACATCCGTGCCGCTCAAAACCAACTGTTTTCCGGACAATTGGTTAAAGGCCGGAAGACAGAGGGACACGATAACAAGGGAGAAAAGGAAGGCGATCAGGGTCAGAAGGAGGGATTCTCCAAAAAATTGCTTTATGATCTGCGATCGATAAGCGCCCACGGTCTTACGCATGCCCACCTCCTTAGCCCGCAGGGCGGAGCGGGCTGTGGAGAGATTCATGAAGTTGACACATGCGATCAAGAGGACAAAAAAGGCCACGATGGTAAACAATAGAACATACTTGGCATCTCCATGTGTGACAGTCGATAATTGATAAGGCCGCGCATCCAAGTAGACTTCCGAGAGAGGTTGTAACCGGAACTGCAGCCCCTCCAAAACTTGCGGACTTTTGTTCTTCAGCCCTACTTCGGTTATTTTACTGGAAACCTCTTGGAGATCAGCCCCAGCATGAACATAAACATAAGTGACAAAGTTGTAGGCCCCCCAGTGAGTGCCGAAGTTGCTGAGTTCTTTTATGAATTTGAATGAACTCACAAAATCGAACTGGATATGGGAGTTAGAGGGAACATCCCTCACTACACCAGTCACCCTTACCGGCATTCCCTCTACCTGGATGGTCTTGCCGAGCGGATCCTCACTCCCAAAATATTTTCGGGCCATCGTCTCTGTGATCACGATGTCGGTTGGTTCTTTGAATGAAGTTTCCGAGTCTCCATCCAAGAAAGAGAATGAAAAGATACGGAAGAAGGACGGATCTGTGATCAGGCCTCTGTTTTCGTAGAACGCCGTGTCTTTATAACGGAAGACCAGTCTTGAATGATGGGAGCATCGAGCGGCGTATTGGATTTCTGGAATCTGTTCTTCAATGGCCGGGGCAAGAGGAGCGGGCGATGCTTCAACCCCCTTCCAATCATACTTCTCCCAGTCAGCGATAATCCTGTAAATGTTATCCTTGTTGGCATGAAAATTGTCGAAGCTTATTTCATCCTGAACCCATAGCAGTATCAAAATGCAGCAGGCCATACCGATGGCCAGGCCTGTGATGTTGATAATTGAAAAGACTCTGTGTTTCTGGATATTTCGCCAGGCAATCTTTAGATAATTTTTGATCATTTCGAAACTCCAATGGAAAGATGTTTTCACGAATGGAGGGAGGGAGAGCAGAGCTTGGGTCCCATACCAAAAGGACGCTCTGGCCGGAGTGTTTTTTTGAGCTCTTCGTCGGTATTCCTCTTCCAGGTCGCCGAGCAGGGAAGCCTCTTCAGTTGTTGCAGCTGTGTGTTTGAGAATCCATACCGCAAGCCTTGGAGGCCTCAGGATTTTTTCTTCCATGTTGTTCCCTTTCACTTTGTCCTCACTTTGCTTTCACCACTTCCCTACTTCTCATCCGCATTTCACTAGGGCATCTCCGCCCATATCACTTTCTGCAGCTTATAGGCGGCCTTCAAAGCCTCCTCACCGTCATGGGTAAGCGTGTAATAAATTTTGCGTCGTCCCCCTCTTTCCGGTGAAGGCTTCCCCATGGATTTGCTGACATAGCCTTTTCTGTGGATCTGATCCAGGTAGCTGTACAGTGTTCCATAGGAGATAGACCTCTGGGCTATGCTTTCGATCTTTTCTCTGATCGTTACACCATAGGCATTATCCTTGAGGCTCGAAATAACCAGCAAAATGATCGATTCATACAGTGTCAAATCTTTCATGAGCGTCTCCCGATCTATATATACGGAAAATCCGTACAAAAGGTTACCTGAAATTCAGAAAATTTAAAAAAATGCAAAAAATTTTTGAAATCTTTAAGGTATCCAGCTATCCTTTTAATAAAAGGCCGAACCAGTGTTCAAGATTCTGAAGCAACCCTACCCCATCTGCAGCGAGGTGAGTTGTTTCCTGAAATGTGCGCTCATTGTGTGTCCTTTTGTCTATGTGTTTTTGCTGATCTTCCAACCGTTCGGACTGAATTTCCTGGAACCGGCCTTAAAACATCCTGTGTTTTTGGGATATGCGGCTGTGTGCTATCTCATGCTGGGTCTCAATATTTTTATTTTGCCCTGGCTGCTCAAGCGTTTCTTCGACGAAGCGAAATGGACCGCTCTCAAACAGATCCTGTGGGAGGTTTGGACGGTTTTTACGATCGGTGCCGGCAACTATTTTTTTACGCATCGCATCGTCGATTACCTCTCGGACCTGAACTTTGGCACCAAGGATTTCCTTTGGTTTCAGAAGATCACCCTGGCGATCGCTATCATTCCCGTTATCGTGCTGACTCTGCTGACGCAGATTTATCTGCTCAAAAAGAATCTCAAGGCCGCCGAAGAAATCAATGAAAAGATCGGAGTAGCGTTGCAGGATGCCAAAGGGATCGATTCGCAGGTTGATGCTGTCTCAAAGGATGCCCCGAAGGAAGCCAAAGCGGAACCTCTGCATAAACAGAAGTTCGTTTTAAAATCGGATAAGCATCGGGAAACTCTCGAGGTCGATCCCGATGATATTATCTGCATAGAATCCGTGGGGAATTATGTCGAGGTCACGTACCTGAAGGGCAAAGAAAAGGCCGAGACAACCTTGCTCCGAAGCACTCTCAGGCGGATCGAGAGGCAATTGAAAGGATTTCCCTTTCTTTTTAAATGTCACCGGGGATTTATCGTGAACATCAACAAAATACAGAGAGCCAACGGCAATGCACAGGGTTACAAGCTCCACCTCGAAGGCATCGATAAGGCGATTCCAGTTGCGCGCAGTTATTTGAAAAAGTTTAGGGAAAACATCCGCCGATAGTCTAAAACTGGACGTATTCATCCCCATTCCCAGTCCAATTCATCCCAGTGTCTTTGCAATTCGTCCCCGAACAATGCAATTCATCCCTAAATCGTGCGTTTCGTCCCTAAATCATGCATTTCGTCCCATTTTTGTTGCATGCAGGGGGAACACAGCTTACATTTGACTTAGGCTCGTGATAAGGGCAATTTTAGGCCTGGGAGTTAAAAAAAATGAAAAAATTATTAGCGATCGCTTATCTGGTTATCGTGCTTCTCCTGTTTTTTTTCAGCGTGCGGCAAGGCCTGCCCTGCTCGACCTTTGTCCTTCGCTCGGGTGAACGTTTTGTCCTCGGACACAACCTGGATTTCTACACGGGAATGGGGTTTGTCGTCGTGAACAAACGGCATGTCAAAAAGGTTGCCCTGCTCTATCCCGGAGAAATCCCTGTTAAATGGGTCTCCAAATACGGAAGCATTACCTTCAATCAACTGGGCAAAGAGTTTCCCTTTGGGGGAATGAATGAGAAAGGGCTCGTAGTGGAACAGATGTGGCTTGAGGAATCGCAGTATCCACCTGCCGATGGCCGCCCGGCCCTCATGGAGCTCCAGTGGATTCAGTATCAGTTCGACAATTGTGCTACTGTGGATGAGGTTATCGCGAGCGACAAAGCTATCCGCATCTCACAGAACCAGTCCACCATCCATTATCTGGTCTGCGACCGTTCGGGAAAAGTCGCCTCCATAGAATTTATCGGAGGAAAATTCGTGTGCCATACAGATGGAACGATACCCGCAGAAGTGCTGACGAACAGCACCTACGACAAGTCTTTTGAGTATCTCAAAGAAATGGAGAACAATGGGGGAGAGATGGCTCCTGGCAAATTCAATGAATCCATGGACCGGTTTGCGAGATTGGCTAAAGCACTCAAGGAGTACAAAACCAAACAACACATGCCGATGGTGGACTACGCGTTTGATGCGCTGTCCTCAGTTTCGGTCGAAAGCGAGACTCATGCCACACAATGGAGCATTGTTTACAACCCCCAGAAGCGCAACATCATTTTTAGAACACACAAAAACGCAAAGCAGCGAACACTACGAATAAAAGATTTTGATTATTCCTGCAGTTCCCCAACCGAGGTCCTAAACATCGAACAGAAGCTCGAGGGCGATGTATCCGGCCATTTTGTCGAATACAGGACGGATATGAATAGGGCCCTGATCAAAGCCGCGTTTGGCCATTACAAAAGTGTCGGCTTTATGAAGGATATGCCCGAGTTTATCATGGATATCATGGCGACTTATCCGGAATCCATGAAATGCAACAATAAATAAATATTTCTTTGTGACACTTTCCGTATCCTTTTGTGTTTCACAATTGTAAGAAGATCAAATGGATAGGAGAGGATACAATGAAAAAATACGCAATAATCGTGTTTGTTACATTGATGGCCGCTGTCTTAACCGTACCTGAGATTTTCGCCCATGGGAAAAAGCCGGATATCCCCGATCATTACCTCACCTTCTCCTTCGTGATCAATCCGGCGAGTGTGG
This sequence comes from Candidatus Aminicenantota bacterium, assembly GCA_050115915.1. Classification (GTDB taxonomy): domain Bacteria; phylum Acidobacteriota; class Aminicenantia; order Aminicenantales; family Aminicenantaceae; genus WTAW01. The sequence goes on along the minus strand of JASFPP010000111.1, from coordinate 6,719 downwards.
GATATAAACACCGTGTGGCTGACAGCACCTATCTGACGACTAATCTGGATTATGTTGACGATAGAAATGACATTACCTTCCAGGTGGGTGCAGGCTACATGATCCCCCGCAAATTCTTGTTTTTCTGGCTTTATGGCGGCGCCGGGCTTCAGTTCTCACGGAACCATGCCTATGAGCATCCCTACATCACTTTGGGAACCCGGTTTTGGATTCTCTATTGGGAAGCCGTCTATCCCCTACAAAGGGGAGAGGATACGCTCTTTCGCTTCGGCTTCAGCGTGACCTTTTAAGCCTATTTCCAGAATAACGCTTTAATTTGACTCTCACAAATCGATCGCAAACAAAATCGCAGCACGGACCTCCCTCAACTTGTCCCTTGAGAGGGTCGCAATAAGAGAGCCTATCTTCTTTTTTGATACTGTTTGGATATGATCGAAATTGACAACGCAGTCTCTGGGCATACCATCTGATTTAGATAAGAATACCTCACTGGCAATGTTTCTGATTGTGGATGTGATCGGTGCAACAGTGGCTTCGCCGAGGTATTCCAGTATTGAGTCACGTGTTAGGATCAGAACAGGCCTTTTTTTGTCAGGCGCTTTGAACTTGTACCACCTCACTTCCCCTCTTTTCATTCCTCCCCCCAGTCTTGTTCTTTTTCCCAGACGCTGAACTCATATTTCCCCACCGGATGAGTCTCGTATCCTTTGCGATGTTCCTCTTCGAGGCGTTTGGTGTTCAGCCGTGCGATCGCCTCCCTTAAGGCTTTGCGCGTGAATGAAGACCGTGTGGTTTTGAGTTCTTTGACGACCTTGTCGACCAGCTCGACAAGCTCTTCATCCAATGTCATTTGTACAATACGCATTAATATCCCCATAGATATAATGATTAATATAGCTATATTAATGTTTATTTATGCTTGTGTCAAGCACCCGGTTCTTTACATCGATTCAAATTGACATCTCCCCCGGTGCTTGATATTCTTTGCCTGAAAATAAAGGGGGATACAGTGAATAATGGTAATCCTAGAGTTTCAGGGGCTAGTGAAAAAGATCAGATTGGGTTTGGGTACAGAATTCTCCGGATTGTTACCGACGTCTATCCTGGAGAAGCCCTGACAGTATTGTTGTTGACGTTCAATGGATTTGTCCTCTTTCTCTCCTACTACATCATGAAACCCGTCAGAGATGCTCTCGTGCTGGTATCATTTTCGGCTGAGCTCAAACTATACCTTTCAGCGGCTATTGCCGTTTCGCTGATATTTGTGGTCAAAGCATTCAGTCTTATTGCATCGCGGTTCCCTAGACAAAAATTGATCACCTGGGTCACGCTTTTCTTCATGTCGAATTTGGTGATTTTTTGGGTGCTTCACCTTTCGGGGATAAGCCCGGGAACCATGGGCATCATCTTCTATATTTGGGTGGGGATCTTTAATTTGATCATCGTCGCTCAATTCTGGGGGTTTGCAAACGATCTGTACACCGAGGATGAAGGAAAGCGTCTGTTTCCGCTCGTTCAGTTTGGTGCAACGTTTGGCGGCTTTGCAGGAGGATGGGTCACAAAATCACTCACAGCATCCCTTGAGTCTACTCAATTGATGCTGGTTTCGGCTGTTTTTCTCGGAATTTGTATTCTTTTGACCTGGATCATTCATATTCGAGAAACAAAACGCGCAAAACTTGTTCCTAAAAGTCCGCCGGAAAAATCGGACAAAGTTGGGCAAAAAAATTCAATCGGAGAAAAGAAAGAGAAGCCATTAAAAGAGGGATCTGAAAAGCCCGGTGTGGAAGATCAAGAAAAACCTCTGGAAAAAGGTGGGGCATTCCGCCTTTTGTTCAAAAGTCGATATCTCATTTTGATCGCCTTTTTTGTCCTGGTCATGAATTTTATAAATACGAATGGTGTCTATATGCTGGATACGGTTGCCCAAACAAATGCTGTCAATGCCGTAGAAACAGGAACAGCTGAGGGATTAGATAAAGAACAGTATTTAACCGCATTTTTTGCCTCTTTCTACAACATCCAGAACCTCTTTGCCATGTTTGTGCAGCTCTTCCTCGTTTCCCGGATCTTTAAATGGTTTGGTGTTCGGGCAGCCATTTTTATTCTGCCGGTATTCGCCCTTGGCGGTTATTTCTTTATCAGCTTTGGAGCGATCCTGGTGTTGGTCAAGTGGATTAAAGCCATGGAGAACGGAATGGATTATTCGCTCATGAATACGGTCCGTGGTGCCCTCTTTCTCATAACGACTAGAGAGGAGAAGTATAAGGCTCAAGCCGTGACCAAAACTTTTTTCCACAGGGCAGGCGATGTGTTATGTGCAGCACTCATTTTTATAGGAACGACTTTTCTGGCGTTCAGGATCGAAAATTTCGCCATGGTGAATGTGGTTCTTGCTATCATTTGGATAGTTATCGGCATCTATCTCGCTAAAGAACATAAAAAGCTTTCTGCTGAAAGAGACACCCTCAAAAGATATTAGAGTTATTTTAATTTGTGTCGATATTCCAAATTGAGCGGGCGACTTTCCATGAACCGTTGTCTTGAAGACAGAGGATGCGGAAGAGTTTACCGCTGCTTTTAATGAGTTCTCCTCCATCTTTGGGTTTGGCCGTGTTGGAAAAATAGCACCATTCATAGGCCCAATCACCCAAGATTTCTATTTCCTGGAAATCATGCACGTATTCTGTGATCTCGATATCCTTAAGAAGAGTTTTCTGTTCATCGAAAAACTTCTTTATGTTATCTTTTCCCGCAATGGGAAGACTGTCAGGGGGAAGTAGCACGCAGTCGTCAGTCAGGAGCGTCATTAGAGTGGAGAAATCTCCTTTCATTGAGGCTTCCTTGTCGGCCTTATGCAGCTTCTCTATTCCTGTAAGTCTCTCCACCTCTTCGATTTTCTCTTGTTCAGAAAGTCTTTTCTTTTCGCCTAAATTGTTTTTCTTCATTTTGGTCTCACCGTTTTTTTAAAGGAATGTTTGGATTATATCACATCAAAAAATCCAAAAAAAAGGGATCCCTTTAGGGGACGAGGTGTCCGCTAGCGGACATCTTTTGTTTTGTTCGCGGACAGAATATTCGATAAATTCACTCAAAAATTATTTGTTTCCCCATAAAATTCAAAGTTGGCACACTTATTGCACTAAAGGTGATTGGTATGAGAAATGAAAGAAAAATCGAGTAAGGAGAATAAAATGAGATTCAGAGAAAAAGCACTGATCCTGTTAGTGGCAGTCGTCATCAGCCTGGCCGCTTTCAGCTTGATCTCCGCACCCGTTGTGGATATGGTCAAGGTTGGAAAGCAGGCCGGCTATGAGATCATCACCAACTGGTTGGCTTCAGCCGATGTGCCCTCACAACATCCCGTTACAAGAAGTGTCTGAGCTTATCAGGATGGAAAAATGATGAGGTGCACGATCAAAACTAGGGATTGGTTGACAAGGACGGTAAGATCGATCCGCGTCAACCAATCCCTCATAATTTTTACGATCCCCCCATTTTTTGTTCCCGCCCTTATCCCTACACGTTTCCATAAAAACCCTCCAATAAGACGCCCTCGCGTCTAGCGCTTTTCGATTTATTCTTTTCGTTGAAGTATCCCTAAATCAATGTCCGAGTGAATACATACATACTTTCTTTTTTTCCCAAAACCAGTGATTTCAGGTTGAAAAATCAGTCTGATCCTGTCATTTGCGGGTGCTTGAAAAATGAGGCGCTACATATTATAGTGGTTTGGTTTTAAATGATGACATTTTTCCTCTGAATCAACGCCATTTGAAGTGGAACTGAGATGAATCCAAAGGAGGTGTTTATGACAGCACGGATCACACGGAAAAAGTTTTTCGAGGACACACTGAAATATACGGCAGGGGCTGTGGTCGGTGTTGCGGGCTTCGGTGCTTTTACGGCCTGCACAGATCAGTCTGAGCTTCAGACAAGATCCTGGCCCTGGAGCTATTCCAAACTAAACCCTGAGACGGCTAGAAAGTTGGGACACGATAACTTCTATAAAATGGGCTGCTGTTACGGAACCTTTGCCGGGATTATCCTGCAGCTCAGGGATAAAATAGGCGAGCCCTTTGCCTCCCTTCCGTTAGAGATGATGAGCTATGGGGGAGGTGGCGTTAAGGGGTGGGGCACACTTTGCGGCACACTGAATGCGGCGGCGGCGGCCATATCTCTCGTGCGCGATGGTAAAGCATCCACTCCGATCATTAACGAGCTTATGGGATGGTATACAGAAGCCCTTCTTCCTGAAGAAAAGAGCAATCAATACGCAGAATCGGGTGAATTCGCTGTGGATAAAGGGATAAAGACTCTCGCTCAAAACCAGAGCGGTTCTCCCCTCTGTCATATCTCGGTGACCAGGTGGTGCAGGGAATCCGGGTTTGATATCGGCTCTCCCGAACAGAAGGAAAGATGTGCCCGGGTGGCGGGTGATGTCGCAGCCAAGGCCGTAAGGCTTCTCAATGCCCAGGAGGATGGCCAATTCAAGGCCGCGTATGTGATGCCCGCATCAACAGCCGAATGTCTGGACTGTCATGGCCCCGAAAAGGAAGTTGCCTGTGTGGAACACAAGATGCTGTGCGTGCAGTGCCACGGAAAACCCCATGAAGAATAATAGTTTTTTGGATGCTTCGAGTGATACAATCTAGATTAAGGGAAAGCCACCGAATTTAAGGTTAGAGGCCATGAAGATTGATTTGAAGAAACTGCGGAATATCGGGATCAGTGCGCACATCGACTCCGGAAAAACTACGCTGACCGAACGGATCCTTTACTATTGCAAGAAGATCCACAGGATCCATGAGGTCCGGGGGAAAGATGGCGTGGGAGCCACCATGGACTCCATGGATTTGGAGAAAGAGCGTGGGATCACGATCGCATCCGCAGCCACAAACGTGGAATGGAAGGGCTTTGCCGTAAACATCATCGACACACCCGGGCATGTGGATTTCACCATCGAGGTGGAGCGCTCGCTCAGAGTGCTTGATGGGGCGATTTTGGTTTTGTGCTCTGTGGGCGGGGTGCAGTCGCAATCTTATACAGTGGACCGCCAGCTCAAACGTTATGAAGTCCCGAACCTCGCTTTCATCAATAAGTGCGACAGAATCGGCGCCAATCCTTATAAAGTCAAGGATCAGCTGGTCGAAGAGCTGGGCCGTAATGCCGTTCTGATGCAAATTCCCATCGGCCTTGAAGCCAAACATGAGGGGGTTGTCGATCTCATAACAATGAATGCCCTCTATTTTGACGGCCCATCGGGAGAGATCGTTCGGATTGAAGACATGCCTTCTGATCTGGTCGAAGAGGCGGAGTCGAAGCGCGAAGAGATGCTCGAGGCGGTCTCCATGTTTTCCGAGGAATTGATGGAAGCGATCTTCGAGGAACGTGTGACGGATGAGCTCATCACTGATGCCGTGCGTAGAGGAACCATATCGAACAACTTGACACCTGTTTTTATGGGATCCGCCTACAGGAATAAGGGTGTTCAACCTCTCTTGGATGCGATCGTCAAATATCTTCCGGATCCATCCGAAGTGAAGAATGTTGCCATCGACCTCGACCACGGCGAAAGAGAGGTGAAACTCGTGCCGGATCCGGATGCGGATAGCGTCGCGCTGGCGTTCAAGCTCGAAGAGGGAAAGTACGGACAATTGACCTATATCCGCATTTACCAGGGAACACTTAAAAAAGGCGATGTGCTCACCAACACGCGTTCCCGGAAAGACCTCAAGATCGGACGATTGATCCGGATGCACGCGGATAGCATGAAGGATATCGAGGAAGCCGGAGCGGGAGATATCGTCGCCCTCTTCGGTGTGGAGTGTGCCTCTGGCGACACCTTCGTAAAGCCAGGGCTCAACTATACGATGTCGTCCATCTATGTTCCCGATCCTGTGATCTCTTTGGCCTTGACGGCAGCGGACAGCAAAGTGTCGGACAACATGGCTAAAGCCCTGCAGCGCTTCACGAAGGAAGACCCCACATTCCGTTCTTATGTCGATCCAGAACTCAACCAAACCATCATCCAGGGGATGGGAGAGCTCCATCTGGATGTTTATGTGGAGCGGATGAAACGGGAGTACAAAGCGGAAGTCAAAACAGGGGCCCCTCAGGTCGCTTACAGGGAGACGGTCGGCCAGAGCGCCGAATTCGATTACATCCACAAGAAACAGACAGGGGGTGCCGGTCAGTTCGGGCGCGTGATCGGGCTTATCGAACCCATGGACCAAGGGAGTTATGAATTCGTCGATGAAGTGAAGGGCGGAAATATTCCGAGGGAATTCATCCCCGCCTGCGACAGGGGTTTTCAGCAATCCCTCAAAAAGGGGACACTCATCGGCTTTCCTGTTGTGGGAGTCAGGGTGATTCTTATGGATGGGCAATCTCATCCGGTCGATTCTTCCGAAGTGGCTTTCCGGACGGCAGCAAAGGAGGCTTTTAAACAGGCTTATGGGAAGGCCAGACCCCATATTCTCGAACCCATCATGAAACTGTCTGTGGAGGGGCCTTCCGAATTTGCGGGGAACATCTTTGCGACGATCAATCAGAGGCGGGGGATGATCGTCAGCTCGGTGGAGGATGGGACGTTTGCGCGGGTTGATGCCGAGGTCCCTCTGAGTGAAATGTTCGGCTACTCGACAACCCTCCGTTCGCTGACACAGGGGAAGGCAGAATTCACGATGGAATTTTTGAAGTACGGGAAGGTGCCTGTG
>JASFPP010000110.1:0-12582 GCA_050115915.1 Candidatus Aminicenantota bacterium | reverse complement strand
CTGTTATTGTTTGAGGAATTTTTGGAGGTCCTAAATGGCATATATGATTAATGAAGAATGCATTAATTGTGGTGCGTGTGAACCTGAATGTCCTAATCAGGCGATTTTTGCCGGTGATGAGATCTATGAAATCGATCCGGAAAAATGCACAGAGTGCGTGGGACATTTTGACACACAGCAATGTGTGGATGTTTGTCCAGTGGATTCGTGTGTCCCCGATCCCGATCACCAAGAGTCCAGAGAAGAACTGGAGTCGAAGGCGAGGAAACTCGGCTGATTAGTTATCGTCACAATTAGAGACGCATCTAAATAGGAGTGATATCCATCACTCCTATTTTTTTATAGAGCAAATGGATAGGAAGTTGAGGAAAGAAGGAATGGAAGAGGAGATCGAAGAGGGAGCAGAGCAGACTCCTGCTGCCCACTATCATGAACCTAAGGCCATGTCCTTTTTTGCGAAGCAGAGGACATGGCTGAATGTGTTGCTCTTTGTGATCACTGTTGTCTCCTGTTTTTTGGTGGGATTGACGTGGAGCATCAACTATGTGTACGCGGATAAAATCGTGGAGGGTTTTGCCGGCACAATCGGCCTTGAAGAATTCATGAATCCGCAGGTCATCGGGTTGAGTGCGGTGTATGCCGTGGTTTTGATAGGCATTTTGCTGGCTCATGAGATGGGACACTATCTGACGTGCCGCTATTATGGGATCAGTGCCACGCTCCCGTTTTTTATTCCTTTTCCGCCGCCGAGTCCGATCGGGACGATGGGAGCATTCATAAAGATCAAATCTCCGATCACACGAAAACATCAACTCTTCGATGTGGGGGTGGCCGGGCCGTTGGCCGGGTTTGTGTTGGCTGTGCCGGCGATCGTGTACGGGCTTTCGATGTCGAAGGCGGTCCCCCCCGTTCCGGCAGAGGGAAGCATTATTTTCGGAGAGCCGCTCCTCTTTAAATTGCTGAGCGATTCGATGTTTAGTGGGGCGCCCGCAAATTTCGACCTGATCCTCCATCCTGTTGCGTTTGCGGGTTGGATCGGGGCGCTGGTGACAGCGCTCAACCTGTTTCCGATCGGCCAGTTGGATGGGGGGCATGTGGTTTATGCCCTGTTCGGAAAGCGTTCGAAAAAATTTGCGAGGCCGGTTCTTGTGGCGTTTATTCTGATGGGCGTGCTTTTCTGGGTAGGATGGTTTGTGTGGGCGATCCTTATCGGATTTATCGGACTGAAACATCCGCGCATCTGGGATGAAGACGTGCCGATCTCTGCGGGGCGGAGGTGGATCGCTTTGTTGATCGTCGTGATATTTATATTTTCGTTCATTCCTGATCCGGTCAAGGGGGGAAGCCTGCTCGATATGGTGAGGGGAACGGGTGTTTTGAGCCGGTAGATGGGGGAAAATTGGGCCTCAAAGTTTTTCACAGAATCTGTGGAAAACTTGTGGAAAATGGGCGAGATTTTCAGTCGAATTTTCGAAATTTCTGGGACATACGACAGATTGCACAAAATTTGGTCAGGTGGTGTAAGTTATTTATTTTGTGCAACTTATAGAATGTGTTGAAAATAAATAACTTACACCGAATAGAAAAAGAGGCCCGCCACAAAAAATAAATAGGTCAGCCACCGCTTATTAAAAAAATGGGGTCAGGCACCTATTTCCAGGGGTAATTTAAATGTGGACCTGGCACCTACTTTATTTGTTGCCCTTTCAGCTAAAAATATTTGCGGTTATTTGAAGACTTGAAATATAATAGTGCCCAAATGGATAAAAAATTTGTCGACGTTGAAAGAGAATTCAACATCCTCAGCCGCAAATTCAGGCTTAGGAAAATTTCCGAGCGCGAATACAAAGACAAGCTACGCGAACTCCGCATCAAAGATACAGATGGCAAAAGCTGGACTATAGGAGCACGAACGGGGAAATGGTACTATTTTGACGGAAACAAGTGGGTCGAATCCCAACCTCCCTCCATCCAGGAAGGAAAGGCGATCTGCATCTATTGCGGCTACGAAAACGACATCACTACTTTGACTTGTGAATACTGTGGGGGGGATCTGGGGGAAAAAATCCATGTATGTCCGGAGTGCAACACCAAGCTCGATAATCCTTATGATGAGTGCCCAACATGTGCGGGTGAGACTAAAGCTTTTGAAACGATCGGCGAGATCAAGGAAATCAACATCGATAGCGATCTCCCTTTTGAAGACGAATACAGTGCGAGTCATATTATTCGTGCTGTGAATCCTGTGTCGTTTTTTCTTTTTGCCGGGGTTTTTGGACTGTTCTTGGGATTGATTTTGGGTGTTTTTGTGGGAACAACTCCTTTTTTCTCGGGAATCATCAAGTATTTCCCCCAATTTCTTCAAGAATTGCAAGGCAAACTGCTCGGCGGGGTTGTCTATGGGATTCTCGGGGGTATTTTCGGGTTTGTGATTATCGCCGGGATCGGATTTTTAAAGGCTCTCGTCATCAACGGCATACTCCTTTTTATGGGTGGTATAAAAGTCCGCCTGGATAAGGTTTAGCCTTCGTAATATTTCTTGATAAATTCGTAATATTTCCTGATAAAAAAGGTACCGGGTATCATTTTACAGAGGCACTGAAAAAAGGTATCAGGGACATATTTTGCGTTCCCCAGCATAAATGGACCCGCTCCATTATATTATTGGGAAAACGGGGGCTGTCACCGTTTTTGTTTTTGAAGGATATTCAAGGCATAGGCGATCTGTCCTACAGATATCGATTCATCATTGGGGGAGTAAACGACTGGGCGAAGAACCTTGAATCCTTTTTGGTCGAGGAGACCCAGGGTGGTTTCGAGCAACCTTTTGTTGAGGAAGACTCCACCAGTTAAAACCACTGTGTCGATGTTAAACGATTGCTGCACTCTTTCTGTGGCTTTGAGGATCGTCCGCGCCAGTGTGTTGTGAAATTTTGCAGAGATTTGGGATGCGGGGACTCCCTTGCGCAAGTCGTCCACAATAGCCATTATTGTGGGATTGAAGGAGACTTCAAAAAAAGGAGACAGGCTGCTTTTTCCAGAGTGAATTAAAAAAGGAGCCTGTTTCTTTTTTTTATGATCGATAATTTTGAAGCGGTAGCTTGATCGAATTGTGTCATCGGCGGCTGATTCGAGCCGCATGGGCGCTTCAGCCTCGAACTCCATCTCCATGGGCGCCAATCCCACGAGAAAGGAGACCGCATCGAACAATCGGCCGCAGCTTGACGCCTTGGGGCTGTTCATGTCCCGCTCGATCATTGCGATCACGGCGTTTCGCTTTATCCTGCTCACATTTTTAAAGCCCTTCAACTCCTCGATCCGGGCGAAAAAGCCATTCTTGATTTTTGTCCTCTCTGTGTCATTGTCGCCGCTCGTTCCAACAAATGTATCGTACAAATAAGCCATCGCCATCCGCCAAGGTTGCTTAGCTGCCAGATCTCCTCCGGGAAGCGGCACATATTTGTAATGTCCCAATCTTTCGTAGCCGTCGTAATCCGCCAATAAAAATTCCGCCCCCCATGCCGTGCCGTCCTCCCCATATCCATATCCGTCCAGAGCGACGCCCAAGACCTTCTCCCCGGGCAGGATCGTATGCTCCAACAACGCCGCCAAAACATGGGCGTAATGATGCTGGACCTTGATATGCCGCAATCCCAACCTCTCCGCATAACGCGTCGTATGAAAATTCGGGTGAAGGTCCGACACAACAACCTGCGGTTTCAACTCGAAAAGCCGCGCCAAATGCGCTATAGTTTCCTCAAAATACTGGAAATTCATGTAATCATCCAGATCGCCCAGGAATTGGCTAGTCACGACATAGCCGTTCTTGTAGATGGATATCGTATCCTTGAGCTCTCCCCCGAGCGCCAACGCATGATAGGGCGATCGAAGCGCATCCGGCACTTTCTGCGGATAGGGCACGTAACCGCGTGCGCGCCTCAGGAACAAAGGCGCTCCCCCAACGACTTTCATGACCGAATCGTCGGCCCTCATATGGATAGGACGGTCGTGTGTCAGGACATAATCACAAAGATCTTCGATCCCTTCATCGACGTCCTTCATGATGGGGGAGTCTTTTCGATTGGAGCTTGTGGCCACGATGAGGGCTGTCTCTTCGAGAAGCAGGTAATGAAGCGGCGTGTAAGGGAGCATGAATCCCATCTCCTTGAGATGGGGGGCGATCCCCCGAATATCCTTGGTTTTCCTTAGGAGGACGATCGGACGCCTCGCTGACAGGAGTAGCGCCTCTTCGTCGGGATTGACAGCGGCATATTTTCTTACGGTGACAAGGTCCCGTGCCATCAACGCCAATGGCTTGGTCTTGCGGCGCTTTATCTTTCGCAGCCGCCTTACCGCATCCAAATCGAACGGATCACAGACGAGATGGAATCCCCCCAATCCTTTGATGGCCAGGATCTTCCCGGATTTGATGAGCGAGACGGCTTTCGTGATCCCCCCTTTAATCTTTCTTTTGGTTCTGGCATTCATGAGAGTGATTTTCGGTCCGCACGCAGGACATGCAACGGGCTGGGCGTGATATCTGCGGTCGCGAGGATCTTCGTATTCGGTGCGGCAATCGGCACACATTGTGAAGCCTTTCATGGTGGTTTTGTCTCTGTCGTAGGGAAGATCCTCCACGATGGTGTAGCGGGGGCCGCAATCCGTACAGTTGATGAAGGGATAGAGGTAGCGCCTGTCCGCTGGAGACATCATCTCCTCTGCACAATTTTTGCAGATCGATATGTCCGGGGATATGAACACAAAGCTTTCGCTTCCTTTGGTTTTTTTGATGACAAAACCGCTGCACGCATGGAATTGGGATGATGAGAGTGGGGCGACCTCCATGTCTTCCACTTGGGCGAGAGGGGGTTTGGATCTCTCGAAGGCGGCGAAGAAATCTTCGAAATCCGTTTTGTTTTTGGATTCGAGGTGGATTTCCACGCCGCGACCGATGTTTTTGACCCAACCGCTGTATCCGAGCTCCTTGGCGATGCGGTAAATGAAGGGGCGGAATCCAACGCCCTGAACGACACCGAACACTGTGATGTCTACAGCGGTTCCCTTGGATTGGACTTTCTTTATTTGGGGAGGGGATGACTTTCGTTGTTGGAGGGATGGCGTTCCTTTGGATTTGCTTGCTTTTTCTTTGGGTTCGGTCACCATTCCTTTTGGCCTGGCTGGTTTTCTTTTTATTTTAGTCATTGTTTATTGAGTGGCGAGCTGTACGTCTTGCGCTTTGAATAGACACACCCGCAATAATCCTGCCTGTAAATAGAATACTCTTTGCTAAGGGCGACGCTCTTCTTAAATCCGTCCTTCTTTTTAAAATCCGCCTCGAGGAAATCGATGCCGTATCGTTTGGCGAACATCCTGCCCATGCGGTTCATGACCTTGGATTTTTTCCAGGGGCTCAGGCTCATCACGGTGGTGAAGATATCGAATCCACGGCCGGCTGCTGTGCGGGCCGTTCGCTCGAGCCTCATGGCGTAGCACACATCGCATCTTCGGCCTTTTTCTGGTTCGTCCTTGAATTTTGCGGTAAGATCGAACCAAGATTCTGGATCGTAATCATCTTCGATGAGATCGAAGCCGAGAGTATGAGCCACTTTGTGTGTCTCCTCTAGCCTGAGACGATACTCTTCCTCTGGATGGATGTTGGGATTACAAAAAAATCCGGTCACGTCATAATCTGTCTTTAGAAGGTCCATGACATAAAGAGCGTCAGGGGCGCAGCACACATGCACCAACATCCGTGGTTTATTCATAACCCCCTATTTTAATGAAATTCATCGAGCCAGGGAAGGGGTGAAAATGGTGCCAGGCACCTATTTCCTGGGGTAATTTAAATGTGGACCTGGCACCTTTTTTCTTTACCCCTGGAAATCGGTGCCAGTCCCCCCTTTTTGTGGGCTTGACAAACCCAATTGAAAGAACCAGAATATTGGGAACATCGGGTTGGTTGATATGATTGATCTCTTTGTTGATGTAATATCCCAACAGGCTGCGAATGCAGGTGCCACTGAAGGTCTGCCTTACTGGATGTTTTGGTTGCTCATAAGCTTTATCCTCCTTCTACTTGCGTTCATCTTCCTCCGAGATAAGGAACTGCGCCGGAAGATGGATGATTATTTTTTCCGGACGAGAAAAAAGATTATCCGGTATCGGCATCAGAGGCGTATGACCAAAGAGAGCAGAAAAAAGGAGCGCCTGATCATGGAGCTCGGTCAAAAAGCCTGGGATAGGCGCATCGAAGTCAAAAACGGAAAAGGAGTCTTCAGTGAGCTTCATTATCTTGAGGAGAAATGTGAGAACCTTGAGAAGGAAGCCGCTGATATCAGGACTAAAATATCTTTTTTAAATTCAAGCCTGGATGAAAACATCAAGAAAGTGGATGAGCGCTTGAACGAAAAAGAAGACGAAAAATCTCCTCATGTTGAGAAGCTCCTTGAATTCAAAAACCAAGAAAAGGCGATCGAAGCCAAAGTCACTGAAAAGCAAAAAGAGTTGGAGGCAGTGACAAAAGACAGCAATTTAACCAAGAAGAAGCTTCAAGAAATTGAAGAGAGTGGGTTGGTTGGGGACAACGAGAAGGTGGCCGAGGTCAAAGACATCCAGGATAAGCTCGATCGGATGGATAAATTAAAAGAAGACCTCGACAAAAAGATCAAAACGCTCGTGGAAAAGAAAACCGAATTTGAGGAAAAGAGGAAAGAACACAAGAGATCCATCGAGGACATAGAAAAGGAGATCTCAAAGATCGAGCACGATAAAAAGCATCAGACACGGGAATATCAGAAAGAGATCAGAGAGTGGGAGAAGAACCAGAATAGGGTTGGCGATAAGATCCAGAAGGTGGCCAAGGAGAGGGAGCCGCTATTCGAAAGATATGGGGGGCTCGTCGAGAAGGAGAGGGTTAGCGACAGTGAGCTCGATGCGCTCTATTCGCAGATAGATAGGGTGACAGCGCGCATCAAAGAGATCGGAAAACAGATCGAAGCCCTCGATTAAAAATAGGGGTCAGGCACCCATTTCCAGGGGTAATTTAAATGTGGACCTGGCACCTTTTTTCTTCACTCCTGTAGATTAGTGCCAGGCACCTATTTTTTTATCTATTTATTTGCGATCGCCCATTCAATAATGTAGAGCATTGCCGGAATGTTTTCGCGGACGATCGACTGAATATCCTCCTCGGGGTTGTAGAAGCCGCCGTGCTGCTGATCCACGGGCGGAAGTTCGATCGTGAAAGCCGGAATCCCATAAACGCCCAAAGCCCAATCTGTTGCTCCGCCGTTTGTTACATAGAGTTGGTTTCCTGCCTGGCCATACCCATAAACGCGGCCATTTACACTCTCCATGCGTGCCGCCATCTCTTCCGCCATTTCCTCGAGTGTTGCATCCAAATCCGACGGCTCATTCGTATATCCCCATGGGTAGATGATCACCTGGGAGTAGTTGTGATAATTTATAGCCACCTGAAAATCCCTCTCCGCAAAGAGTTCCCTGATGGCCTGTGTTTCCGGTTCGGAAAAAGGAGCCGGCCCCCGATACACATACGAGTATGAATCAGGACTCGATCCCTCATCATCGCTGCCCCACATGTAATCATAGTTCCGGTTCGGATCGACGCCGTAAGTGCGGTTCTTGTTGTCGCGCATATTCTTCCGCCAATACCTATAAAAATAGATGGTGTACTCCAAGCCGTCTGGATTGAGGAGGGGTACGATCCATACTTGGGATCGATCCAAGAGATCGCGGATGTGAGAGTCGGTGGCGTAATTTTCGGCAAGGTGCTTGGCGACATAGAGGGGAACTTCCACTGAGATCCATTCTCTGGCGTGATGACAACCTGTGATGATGACCTCTGCCTCTCCAACTTCTTCGGCCTGCACATTGTCGCTAATTTTGAGGGCATATATATTGCGCATCTCGAGACTGTTCCCGATGATATGAACCTGTACCAGATTGGGGTAGGCTTGTTCGAGGGCATAAACTTCAGTTTCGACCTCCTTGTACGAATGAAAAGCGCCATTGATCGATGTCTGGATGGAGAAGGGATTTTGAAACGGATGGAGCCTATTGGAAGAATGCGTTTTGATGTCGAATTTATTTCTGTTTATTGTATCAACTTCCTTATCCGTTTCGTTTTTTTCGTTGGAGTTGTTATCTTCGTCAGAATCGTAAGGAGTATCCGCATTCGAATAAAGGATTCCGGCATCTTTCAATTTGTTGAGATCATCGGGTGAGGCAACGATCCAAATTTTGTCCTGCCAATCCATGAGGATGTCAAGGCACATTGTCTTGAGCTTTGCGACATTTTGAGGAGTTTTTTCCACCCATACGATTGTGTTCAGCCAATTGTTCTGTGCTGTGAGCGACAGGCCGAACACACAAAAACATATAATAAAAATGACGGTTTTTGTTTTAGTCATACTAATATCCTCTAACTTAAAAAAATAGGTGCCAGGTCCACTTTTTTTTCACCTCTGGAAATAGGTGCCTGACCCCTATTTATTTATCCTATAGCTCAGGGTGAGAACAACTTTTTGTGCGTTGAGGCTGTCGCCCGAGCCGTACTCCTTCCCGAACATGCTGCTCACATCCAGCGCAAACCGCCCCACTTCCAAACCCATCCCCACAGAAAGGTAGAGATAATGGATGTTCGGATCTTTCATCGGTTGGGGATCGTAAGTGAATCCAATCCTCAGAGGATAGCGCCACTCCTTCCCGAACAGCTGGAATGCGCCCCAAAACTCGCCCCCGGTGCTCACTTTTACGATATCCCTGAAATCACGGTCGAGCTCCTCCTCAAAGTACGTCACGGCATAGCTCGACCAGTCGAAATATGTCAAGTCCGATGCCACCAACAAACGATCTGAGAGTTTATATTTTACGCCCATGCCAGCGACCAACGGTTGTTTATACGTGTTGTCATCCGCTTTAGCCTCTGTCTTCACCTCCACGTAGTTCGATTCGTACCGGATAAGGCTTTCACTCACCGCTTTCTTGGTGTATGGCGTTCGCACCATCGCCGCCACTGTCAATCGATCCGACACATCATAAACGACGCCCCCATTGACATAAAATCCCGTGTATTCGCTCGAATCCTTGTCCTCCTGAGTGATTTCACTGACGTAGTACCGCTCGTCCACAGATTTATCCAGGTCTCCGCCCACAAAATTCGCACCAATCCCAACAGAGAGGCGGTCGTTTATTCTATAAGCCACTGCAAGATTGATGGTTCCGAGTGCGCCATCTTGATTGAACACCAACCTGTGATAGAGATTCCCTTCGAACTCGCTATCCACACGCACTCCGGGGCGGTAATAATATTCGAGAAGCGCAATACTCAGCGCGAACGTAAATCTCTTCAATCGGAAAGACGCCCCCGCATAATCCAGGGCGAAAATGCCGACATCGGGTGTCCCTCGCGTTGTGACGGCTCCTGTATTGATGAGTGAATACTTTTGGAGGGTCGCCCTCATCGCAGACCCGCTCAGACTCACCGAAAATTTGGGGAGCCGACTAAGCAGCGCAGGATTTGTCAGCGCTACGGAGCTGTCGCGGGCAAGGGTGAACTGTGTCTCGCCCATCCCGAGAGCAGGGCCTGTCAGGACGCCGATATTGTTCCAGGTTCTGACAGGGGCCTCATCCACGTATTGTCCGATGACGACTTGTGCCCATCCAGAGGAGGGGAGAGCGAGCAAAGGGATTATGAGAAAAAGAATTGCGATCGAAAGGCGAATGAAAAGAGTCGGAGAAGAGGTTGGAGAGGGGGTCGGATAGGGAGCTGGAGTGTTAGCCGGATAGGAAGCCGGAGAGGAAGCTGGAGGGGAGAGTGAATCACCGCTCAAAAATAGTCTCGAAACTCCGTCCAATACAGATTTTAATTTGTCCGTCATAACATTTAATTCTAGCTTGATTTCGGTGATTCCGCAACTGTGATTTGAATCCTCCGCGCGGCTCTCTTTCCCTGTTATTGCAAATTTGGATTAAGTGTGCTATTTAGTAGGGCTTTGGAGTCCTCATGAAGAACACGACGAACGATAAAAAACGAAAAATCAAGATCGTCGGTATTGGATCCTACACGCCAGAAAAGGTCTTGACGAACGCCGACCTCGAAAAGATGGTCGACACATCTGATGAGTGGATCACGACACGAACCGGAATCAAAGAGCGGAGGATCGCCTCCGACGAACAGGCCACGTCGGACTTGGGGATCGAGGCGGGGCGGTTGGCCCTTGAAGATGCAGGGCTTACGGCCGATGATATTGACTTGATTTTGGTGGCCACCAACACGACGGATACGCCATTCCCATCAACGGCGTGTTGGATCCAAAAAGGATTGGGGGCCGACCATGTGCCTGCGTTTGATATATCCGCAGGGTGTACGGCCTTTATATATGGGATGATCATTGCTGAGAGCTTGATCTTGAGCGGGACGAATAAGCGGATACTTTTGCTCGGCCCTGAAATGTTGTCGAGGGTGACGAACTGGAAGGACAGGAACACATGTGTTTTGTTCGGTGATGGAGCCGGGGCTGTTGTTCTCGAGGAAAGTTTTGATGATTCCGGGATGCTCTCGTCTTATTGGGGAGCTGATGGGAACCTGGGAGATCTTCTGGTGCTTCCGGGAGGGGGATCGCGTGTTCCGACCACACATGAATCGGTGGATAAAGATTTGCATTACCTTCATATGAAGGGAAATGAGGTTTTTAAACATGCGGTCAAGCGCATGGGTGAGGCGGCGGTCGAGTCATTGAAGAAAGCCGGCCTGGAAAAAAAAGATGTGGATTATTTGATCCCCCATCAGGCAAATATAAGGATTATAGATGCGACGGGGCGGCGGCTTGAGCTGCCACCCGAGAAGGTCTTCACAAACATCCACAAGTACGGCAACATGTCGGTGGCGACGGTTCCTGTGGGATTGGACGAGCTCGCGAAAGGGGGGGAGCTGAAGAAGGGCGATATCATCGTTCTGGATGCATTCGGTGCCGGCTTCACCTGGGCCGCCCTCGTCTACCGCTGGTAAAATATAGGGGAAATATAGGGGTCAGGCACCTATTTCCAGGGGTGAGAAAAAAGTGGACCTGGCACCTAATTTATTTATAATCTCCAATCATAACGCAAAATTTGATTTTTTATCGCAATTCATTAACTTTGATACAAATAAATCCATTGAAAAAAATCTGTAAAAATACTATAATTACTATAAATTCGATGTAATATTACAAGGAGATAGTCATGAAAAAAGCTCCAGTATTAATTATTCTGTTGACACTATTGATTGCTACGAGCGGAATCTTATCTTTTGCTTCTGACAAATCGGCCCCAGATTTCACATTGACCGACCTGTCGGGAAAGTCGATCTCACTTTCCGACCTCAAGGGAAAAGTTATCTTCGTCAATTTCTGGGCGACTTGGTGTGGACCGTGCCGTCATGAAATTCCTGATTTCGTTGAATTTTACAAGGAGAATAAAGACAAAGGTGCCGTCATTCTTGGCGTGTCTGTGGATAAAAGTGCGAATAAAGTCCGTGATTTTATGGATGACTATAAAATCAATTATCCTGTCGTCATGGCCACTCAAGAAATGGTCAGCGATTATAAACCTGGCAAATTTATCCCTACAACCATCATCATCGACACGGATGGGATGATCCAAGAGAAAAAGGTGGGGGTCATGGATAAAGCTGCCCTTGAGTACTATTTAAAAGAGTATTCCGGGAAATAACCGCACTGACAGTGTCTCTATGAACTGATATAATTTTTCACAGTACAAATTTGACTAGGATGAAGTTCGAATGCCCGGATCTGAAAACTTAAGCCTGTTCGTTGCGTTTACGGCAGGGTTGATTTCCTTCCTATCGCCGTGTGTGTTGCCGCTCATACCTTCGTATATGGCGTTTATCACAGGAGTTTCGCTCGAGGAGTTGGCCCAGCAGGAAAATTTGAAAAAAGTACGGATGACGGTCATTTGGAACTCTTTGTTCTTCATACTCGGTTTTTCGAGTATTTTCATTGCAATGGGGGCATCGGCCACATTCATCGGGACGTTTCTACAGGAGAATATCCGCTGGTTTGAGATTCTCGGGGGAATTGTGGTCATCATTTTGGGATTGCATTTTGCCGGTGTTTTTAAGCTTAAGTTTCTTGAGCGGGAACGAAAGATTCACGTCAAGAGTAAAAGACTCGGTCTGTTAGGAACGTTTGCTGTGGGGATGGCGTTCGGGGCGGGTTGGACCCCCTGTGTGGGGCCGATTTTGGGATCGATCCTGACGTTGGCAGCCACCACCCAAAATGTGGTTAAAGGGATTCTTTTGCTCGTGTTTTATTCGTTGGGGCTTGGGCTTCCATTTTTCTTGGCAGGGATCCTCATCCATAAATTTTTTGAGTATTTTAAAGCAATCCGAAAGTACTTCAAGATCATCACAGCGGTGGGGGGTATTCTTCTGATCGTCGTGGGTGTACTCCTCATTTCAGGGTATTTCACCGCCATGTTTTCCTATCTGAGCCATTATTAAATAGGGGTCAGGCACCTTCTTCCAGGGGTGAAGAAAAAGTGGACCTGGCACCTATTTATTTT
>JASFPP010000109.1:0-12661 GCA_050115915.1 Candidatus Aminicenantota bacterium | reverse complement strand
AAGTGCAAAAGAAATTCCCCCTCGAAAGGAATAGTCGTGGGCCGAGCTTTCTATTCTACGGGTTTGGTCATGGGCAGAACTTTCGCCTTGTTGATGCAAGATCCGAGGCCAGTAGTATTTTCTCACTTCGTCCTCGGGGAGATACATTATGGCCTTTTTAAGGAGCGCCTGTAGTTCGTTTCTGAAAGGGTAACGGGGATTGAAACGGAATATTCTCACCTTTCCTTTCATCTGGCTGTACAAAACTCCTTGATTTTCTAAATTTTGCAGCTGATTCTGGACGGTGTTGAGGTTGAATCGGAAAGCCCGGGCAATCTCTCTTGCATATCCCTCCTCATGGGCACAGAGGTAGAAGAGGATCTTTTCTTTCTTGTCCGACTCAAAAAGAGATTCCAGCAAGATTTGCCCCCTCAGTCATTACATTGACCGATATTATTGGTCATTCGACCTACTCCATCAGTCATTCTACCTGATTCGGATTCTCCTGTCAACTGTTTTGATTGCACAGTGATAAGAATATGACTATCACTCTCTGAAGAAATATTGTCTCTGATCGAAATTTTAGAGCATCGGTTTCAAGGCGATTTGGATATCTTCACCTAAAATTCACCTGGAAATTCCATTCATCTGGAATTTTTTACATAAACAGCCTTTAAAGCCTCGCTGATAACATCAGAGCAGTTTTCAACATGAGCTTTTGTCACACCAAACCTCCTTTTTCTGAAAATTAGGGCATTCATTCCCCTTTTTTGAAGACTGGGCTTATCATAAAAAAAAAGACCGAGTCAATGCGAAGAGATTCATACTCTTGGAAGTAAACCCTTCTAATGTGATTCTTGAATATCATGGGATTCAGGAAGCTAAAAAGATGTATGAACAAGAAGAAAAAGCTATAATACTCAGGTCATATTGAATACTTGAAATACGATGAAGTGCAGTCTTGTCGAGCAGGGTTACAAAACGGGCAGTTGTTTTGTCTCATCCAAAGGAAGTCAGAAAAAAGCCTGTGAAGCGACGTTAAAGACCGAAGACAATCAATGGTTTCGCTTAATAAAATCGGCCCATCTCTCCCGGCCCGAGCACTATTTTTCTATCTATCAGTCGGGCTGTAATCACACGTGTTTGAAATGTCATTCATGGGAATTCACTCAAAATGCCAAAGGAGAATGGATCTCGGCTAAGGAGATAGGCCTTATTGCTGGCAGATATGAAAAAGTCGTTACAGTATGGGAACCTCGAGAACGAGCGACAATGTGGCACGCGACAGATTTATGCCGAAGCTGTGGGAGATGTGTGATTCATGGTACAAAAGGAGTATTGTGTCCTGATATTCTCGACGCAAACAAGGTTATTCTCAGTCCCCAAGGATTTGGGCCAGCTCGAAATATTGTTGCGTTTACAGGTGGAGATTTGACTTGCAGCGTGGATTTTTACTGCCAAGTGACTGAGGAGATAAAAAAGAGCTGTACAAACATGTGGGTGTTGATCGAGACCAACGGCTTTGGCCTGACTCCACACAATTTGGACAGATTGAGGGATTCGGGCGCTGATTCTTTCTGGCTGGACATCAAAGCCTATGATGAGGATATCTATAAAAAACTTTGTGGCGCCACGAATGAATGGATTTTAAAAGCCGCTTCCGCCATTGTCGAGAGAGGATTTGTTCTTGAAGTTCTTACATTGTTCATACCTGGATGGGTAGAGCACGATCAGATCGAAAGGATCTCTAAACTCATTTATCAAATAGATAACACGATTCCTTTAACAATACTGGCATTTTTTCCCGAATACAAAATGAAGGATGCCAAACCTCCCATGTTGGATGATATGGTTAAAGTGTTTCACTCTGTAAGAGACCTAGGATTGAAGAATGTGAAACTCGGTAATTGTGGTGTTTTTGCCAAATCACAAAAAGACTGGGAAAATTTATTTAAGGAAGTCGGGCAGGAATCTATTGGCTAAAATTTTTTATAGTAGACTCAGGTTCCCAGGCCAAATCTAGACCAGAGAATTTTGCAGACAAAAATTGGAGACTCTTCGGAAAATATATCTTAAATGAAAATGGAATGAGTCATCATGATGTACTCGATTGGATTACTCATACCTTAGGCTTTCAACGGGGTTTTGGAGGGCGGCTCTGATAGAGAGATAGAGAATTGTAAGTCCCGCAAGAAAGACAGATGCGGTTCCTGAAAGCAAGAAATAGTGCAATCCAATATCGATCCGGTAAGAATAATTCTGGAGGACTTTCTGCATTATAAAATAGACAATCGGCCAGGCGATCAGATTGGCCAAGCATACAAGATACACAAATTCCTTGATTCCCAGATAGACGATCTGCTCTACGCTCGCACCCAGCACCCTCCGGATGCCGATCTCTTTGACCCGGCGGCTCAGAGTCATGGCCGTAAGTCCAAAAATTCCCAGACACGCTAACAAAATGCTGAATACAGATGCAAAGCGAACGATCGCACTCCAACGCTTATCCTGAGCATATAAGTTTTCAAGAGCATCATCCTGAAAATAGTGTCTGAATGGTTTATTCGGGCGAATCTTTTTCCAGGCCTTCTCCAAAAAGCCGATTGTCTCCGAAAGAGACCCTGTTTCTATACGAACAAAGATCCGGCTGAACCTATCCCGGTTTGGAGCCATACCTTTCCCGACATAGAGGAGAAGAGGTTCGATTTCGTTTCGCAGCGATTCAAAATGACAATCCTCGACAACTCCGATAACGCGGAGGTGATAAGGGAATTCATCGGATAGTGCGCTAAGTGTTTGTCCTAACTCGTAATCAGGCCCAAGCGAATCCATGAATTTTTCATTCACGATGATTGCATCATTATCCGCAGCAATATTCGTCGAGAAATCCCGTCCCTGGATCAAGCGAAGTTTCATCGTAAAGAGGAAATGTGGATCTACACGGTTATACCGGAAATGGATTTTTCGCTCGCCCAATTCCAACGATCTACTGGGAAGGAAGAGGCCGAACTCTCTGTTGCTCGCCGTTAGTCCACGTATGCGGCTGTGGGAAATGACTTCATTCTGGAAAAGTTGGCAGAGTCTTTCAGATGCCGTCTGCTCAATTTCCTGAGTAAAAACGACGACAAGTCCTTCGCTCACATATCCAGGATCTCTATTCACCATAAATGAAACCTGTCTCCCCAAAACAATGCCGGAGATGACCAGGATCACAGTGAGCGAAAACTGAAGGACCACAAGTGCTTTTGTCAGCGTTGTTCTGCCGCCGATCCTGAGCTTGCCCTTCATGATATCCACAGGACGAAGTGCGGACAACACGACAGCCGGGTAGCTGCCCGCACACATACTCGTCAAAACGACAACACCAAGTAAGGCTAGCACATGAGGGCCTGCGAAAAGATGGCTGATCGAGAGTTGTTTCCCGGCGAGGGCATTGAATTTTGGGAGGAGCATTTCCGTAAATATTATCCCCAAAAAAATCGCGAACACACTTATGACAAGGGCTTCGCTCAAAAACTGCTGCAAAAGCTGTTTGCGCTGTGCTCCCAGTACTTTGCGCATGCCCACTTCCATAGACCGCACCGAAGAAAGTCCCATGGAAAGATTCATAAAGTTTACGCAAGCGATCAGCAGGATGACCAACGCGATGGCCGCAAGAAGATAGGAGGGTGTGAGTCCGCGATTGCCGCCAACTCTGGAATCGAGGTGAATGTCTCTGACTCTCTGGAGGCCAAACGTGAATGGATCATAACCTTCCTCAATGTGTCCCTGGATGGAAGAAGAGAAACATTGCCGACAAAACTGATCCAATTTTTGCTCAGCTTGTTCAGGAGATACATTCGATTGGATCTGAACAAAAAACGGGCAATACCATCTATCCCAATTGTCCAGAATGCCGGGATTGTTTATGACGATGGGGAGATCGTTGAAATGAATGAGAATATTGAACTGGATGGAAGAATTGAAGGGAACATCCTCTGTCACTCCAGTCACTTGATAGTCTTTGCTTGTCTGGCCAAAGGTGAGTGTCAACATCTTTCCCATGGGATCCTCTTCGCCAAAATATTTATCGGCAAAGGAGCGAGTCAGAACAATGCTATGCGTATCGGATAATGCCGTTTTTGGATCCCCCTTTATTAGAGGGAAAGAGAACATCTCGAAGAAATGTGAATCCACAAAAGAGAGTCTTTCCCTGAATAAGCTGTCTTTATAGCGTACAGAACCAGAACCGTTGACGAGTCGTGTCTGAAATCTTATTTCAGGGGAAGTTTTTAAGAGCTCTGGACCTGTAGGAGGCGGCATAAACTGTTGACGTCCGGTCTCCTTTTTTGTGTCTTGATCGTATTGGACGCGAACGACCCGGAACAGCTGATCTCCGTTTTTGTGGAAATTGTCAAAGGACAATTCATCCACGATGAATAAATAGATAAGAATACATGCGGCGATTCCGATGGAGAGGCCGAATATTTTTATGAATGCGTAGAGTTTTTGTCTTCGAATATTCCTTAATGCGATGATTAGATAGTTTTTAAGCATTCTCTCACCTGATATTTATAATCTTCAACATTAAGACTTTCTGCACTGGTCCTTATTAATGAGCAAAAAATATACCAAGATACACATATAGGATATTATGACGCATTTGAAGTCCAAAACGTTCACATCTGAACGATTCCTATCCGCATACGGACAGCATAATTGGGTCACAGGGATGAATAGATTTATATTAAAAAAAACGGCAGGAGAGAAAAGGGAGAGATTAGGTCTTCGAGAGTGTCCAGTCCTTCATGCTTGCGAAGACTTCGCTGATGATGCGGATGCATTCATCCATCTGTTCCTTGGTGTGTTTGGCAGAGACAGAGAGGCGCAGGCGTGTCTTGTTCTTGGATACGGCAGGATAGGTGACGACTCCTGTGTAGAGACCTCTTGCCTGGATGCGTTTGCTGATCTCCCGGAGCCGCAGATCATTTCCAGCCATGATGGGGATGACCTGAGATTTGGTGTCCGCGATATCCAGACCGGCACTGCGTAGATTGTCATGCATGTAATGGATGTTGTCCCACAATTGATCCCGGAGTGATCTGTCATTCTTGTAGATCTCGAGCACTTTGAGGATTCCGGCTGCTGTGTGGGGGGCCATGGTGCAGGAAAAGACATAGGCCCGGGCCATCATCCGGAGATATGTCATGAGTTCTCTATTTCCGACGACAAAGCCGCCGATGGCTCCGAAGGCCTTGCTGAAAGTGCCGATCGAGATATCCACTTGGTCCTCGAGCCCGAAGTGTTCGGCCACTCCCCCGCCTTTTTCACCGAAAATGAGGGTTGCATGGGCTTCGTCGACCAGGATCTTGGCTCCGTATCTTTTGCAGATGGGGATCAATTCCGGGAGGTTCGCAAGGTCGCCATCCATGCTGTATACACCTTCTATGCAAACAATCACACGCTTTGTCTTCACACTTTTGAGGACTTTTTCGAGATGACTGGGGTTGTTGTGGGCAAACACCTTGATATCCGCTCCCCCGAGCTGAACGCCATCATAGATGGACGCATGGGAGAGAATATCCATGACAGCGACATCACCGGGACGCAGGATCGCTGAGAGAACACCCAGGTTGGTACCGTATCCCGTGGGAAAGACGATGGCCATTTCCTTGCCCTTGAGCAGGGCGAGTTCCTCCTCGAGCTGACGCAGGATCCCGGAGTATCCGCTGAGAAGTGGTGCAGAAACAGCACCCGTTCCGTATTCCTCCACAGCGGCCTGGACAGCCTTTTTGACCTCAGGATGATAGCTGAATCCCAGATAGTTATAGGAGCAGAAATTCAGGAATTTGCGGATGGAATTCGTGTTCCAGTCAAAAACTTCCACCTCCGTTTTTGGAGCGGTCATAAAAGGCTGGCCGTAGACCATGTACTTCTTTTCGAACGCATCCGCGATTAATTTATAAAAGTATTCGGTGACCTCAAAAAGATCGTCGCTCTTAAAATCCTGAAAGTCTGCCAGGGTGAAATCATCCGCGTTAAGTTTCTTTCCCTCGAAGTCTTTTTTGCTTAATGGCATCTTCATCTCCAGCAGCTCATTCGTGTTCTCTTGTACACTCACTCGATTGAATGAATGCTAAAATCACATCGCAACGTGAGTGCATTCAACTATCAAAACGGCTTGCTCAATTCAAAAAATCAACCTAGCTTTTATCATTAGTGAGGATTATTGTCAATAAAATCAGTGAGTGTTTCTATGCGTGTCAGTGAGTGTTATCAGCCAACCGATAATAACTCCAGCTGAATTCATCCCCATGGACATCTACGATGATGAAGCCTTCGTGATGCACGAAGTTCCGATACTTTCGTGCATGGCTAACAGATCCTCCCGACAGGTAGGTTGTGTTCATGAACTTCAACTCTTCGACAATATGATGATGTCCCTGGAGCACGAGCCTCACATTATAGTTTGATAACAATTTAATGACTTCAGTCCCATTGTTCACGATAAAATGGGGGAGAAGGGCTTTCATCGAATCAATATGTGTCTGTGCAGAGATCGTCGCCAAAGGGATATGAAGAGCGACACAAACAGGGCTGCCTTTCTCGAGTATGTCTAAGTCTTTAGAAAGCCAACGCATCTGGTCCTCATCGATATACCCTCTGTAACTCCCGTCCTCCCCGCTCTCGATCGAATCCAGCAGAACAAAATGCCAGCGTTTATGATCAAAAGAACGATAGGTCGCACCATTCCCTACCCGGTCTCTAAACATATCCTTACCGTCTAGCACTCGTGACCTTCCGGCAACGCTCTCCTCAAAAAACGGCACAACATCATTATTACCGAGCACACTGTACACAGGCATGTTCATCTGGGTGCAGGCTTTTTCATACAAATCATACAATTTAGATGCACTCTCATAATCTTTGATATACATATTCTCGACAAGGTCTCCCCCCATGATCACAAAGTCAGGTTTGGGCTTTAAGCTGTTTATACATTCGATAACACGGTCCATTCCGCTCGTAGATTCTTCTCCGGGATGCATATGCAGATCCGACACAAAAAGGAATCGGAATTCTTCTGTGCTCTTCGTCTGACACGAAAGGCCGATAAGGAGAAACAGCGACAAACTGCATAGCAAAACAGACGATACAACAACTGTTTTTTTCTGAGTCCAACCGTCTAGAATCAGTTTGCCTCCAATGACAACAAAAATCTCTATTTAAAGATGTTATTCAACATCCATTTTTAAACAAGGCTCTACACATCAAAATTTTCCCACTCGATTTTTGTTCTCTTCATGATCTCCTTAAATCGTTCTTCTCCCCGGACGTTTTCAAGAAACGGCTCTTTTTCAGCAAGGAAAGGATAGTTGATAAATCCATGCGTTACGGCATACTCTAGCCAATCGAGCGACTCCCCCGTCCGCCCCATCAAGGAATAGATAGCGGCCATCATCCACGGCATCTGCCACTGGGTCTTGGCAATAGCATTCAGCTCGGGTGTGATGACTTTTAGCGCTTCATCAATGCGTCCGCGTAAGGCATTAATTAGAAGAGATGCAAACTGGCCAAAAATGCTATCAGGGATATCCTCAACAATTTTGCCGAATATTTCACAGGCTTTATCCGTCGCTTTAGCCCACGCCAGGCAACATGCGTAGGCCCAACGTGCGTAGGGACTTTCCGGATCCATCTCATATTCCTTGCGGAATCCTTCGACAGCTTCTTGGAAGTTTCCGCTATAGTAGGGAATCCAACCCGGATTAATGCCGCTCCAAGCTTCAATCGCCGTGAGTTTCTCATAATAAAAACGGGCCGCCTCAATTTGTCCGGTGACTCCACCTATCCAAACAAGACAATACAAGGCATCACTGTTATTGGGAGTCGTTTGATAGGCTTTTTTCACATGCCAGACCGCTTCCTGAGGCATTCCTCTACTAGCAAAAATGGTTCCCTTTAATGTATGTCCGTCCGGGGAATCCGGGTTTAGCTCAAAGACCTTATCGGCATAAGATTCCGCCCGCTCGAGCACCGATTCGTCCAATTTTAACGGCAGCGGAGTCCAATATCGGGCGTATGCCCTACCCAATGCCGCATAAAGCAGCTCGTTCGGCCCCTCAATCCGGAGCGCTTGCTCAAGAAGAGAAATGGCACTGTCAACCGCCTCTTCTGTGTAGAAGTTCAACTTTTGCTTCGCTCTCAAATAGCATTCATAAGCGACCAAATCCTCTACCGGACGTTGCGCAATGCGACGGTCTTCTTCCGGGCTAAGTTCCAGTTTGAGAGAATTGACAATAGAGCGAGACACTTTTTCCTGAATATCGAAGACATCATCCAGTGTACCGCTATACTTTTTGGCCCACAAATGGGCATCGGATGACGCATCGATCAGCTGGGCGGTAATCCTCAGGTTATGGCCCGCTTTTCTGACACTCCCCTCCAAAACGTACTGAACATTCAACTCGTGTCCGATGGTTTTGGTGGCTTTTCGTGTTCCCTTATACATCATGGCCGTATTCCGGGATATGACTCGCAAAGTCCGGACGGCCGAGAGGTCGGAGATGATCTCTTCGGTCATACCGTTACAGAAATACTCCTGCTCAGGATCGGGACTCAAGTTCTCGAACGGCAAGACGACGATGGATTTTCCGGATTCCGGTGATGTCGGCGACACAGACCGTTTCAGGTCTTGAATGAGCGTCTGGATATCTTGGTATCTCCTTTCGGCCGCCTTCCTGAGTGTCTTTGAAACGATATCCTCCATGTAGTTCGGGATATCTGGCCTGACCGAAGAAAGAGGTGGGACCTCCTCGTTCAAGATCGTGTAAATCAAGGCTTGATCGTGACTTTTTTTGAAAGGCCGTTCTCCGCAAAGCATCTCATACAGCATCGCCCCCAGCGACCAAATATCTGTCCTTCGATCGACTTCCTCTCCCCTTGCCTGTTCAGGCGACATATAAGCAACAGTCCCTACAATCATCGAGGTTTTGGTGAGGTTAACGCCCGATGACAATTTCGCCAGGCCAAAATCCGTGATCTTCACTTGACTTTTTTCTGTCAGCATAACGTTGGCAGGTTTAATATCCCTGTGAACGATGCCCTTTTCATGAGCCTCCTGAAGGCCCGAAGCGACTTGCAGTGCGATGTCCTTTGTATCATCGATATCTAATTGGCCTGCCCCCAACCTATCTTTGAGGCTCTCTCCCTTTATGTATTCCATGGCTATAAACATCTGCCCTTCATCTTCGCCGATCTCGTGGATGACAGTTATGTTTGTATGATTGAGAGCTGCCGCCGTTTTGGCCTCCTGAATAAAACGCTTTTTCGCCGCCTTATCCTTAATGAGCTCAGGAGAAAGAAATTTGAGCGCAACGGTTCTGTCTAATTTAACATCCTTGGCCTTGTAGACAACACCCATGCCCCCTTCGCCAATTTTTTGGATGATCTTATATTTCCCTGCAATTGTCCTCCCTTTCAAAAATTCCCTGGCAGGCGCTTTTATGGTTTTGGTCACAGAGATCTCAGCGGAAGGGGTGAGAGGAGACGCACATTCTTTGCAGAATTTTGAATCATCAGGATTTTTTGTACGGCATCGAGGACATTGGATAGTCATTTTCTTCCCCTGGGCTTTGCGGGGAAAAGAATATCAATTTTATGGGGAGGAGTCAAACTGAAGCTTAACTATTGTCAACGCAAAGTGAAAATGTCCGGTTCTTAGCAAAATGAAAATGTCCGGTTCTCTGCCACGCAAAAATTTCCCGTTTAACGACCATGCATTTGAGATTTTCCCGATATTCTATAATGGTTGACTCTTCGATCGGGCCTTTGATAGAATCGAGGAGATAACCGGATGAGTTGTTCGGTTGGATGATGAATTAGCCGTTATCACATACGTTAAGGTGGAACCACAATATACGCTCATATGACTCAAAGAATCACTCAGGAGCGTCATCACCCTCCATCAGTATTGCCCAAAAAAACTC
This sequence comes from Candidatus Aminicenantota bacterium, assembly GCA_050115915.1. Taxonomy (GTDB): domain Bacteria; phylum Acidobacteriota; class Aminicenantia; order Aminicenantales; family Aminicenantaceae; genus WTAW01. The sequence goes on along the minus strand of JASFPP010000109.1, from coordinate 2,714 downwards.
CACAGATTCAAATCAAAAAAGGGCTGCCCTCTGTATTGAAAATAAATAACCGAGTTCATTCACGCTCTGCTACCCTTTTGCAGGAAGGTTGGGTGATCGCTAACCATATCCTGGTCTCTTTTCATGTTGCATTCATTTCATCGGTGTTAGCGCTTCCCGCTGCAGAAATCCTCAAAGGCGAAGTCTTGAAGTTCATCTTCGCCAGTCCCGAAACGATCATCTCGGCGCTATTTATGTACATCAGCTTTCATTCAGGAATTGCCCTGCACGAGATGGGCCACTTCCTCAAAGCCGCAAAGCTCAATGCCCTCAACGACAGCTCCCAGAAAGCTGCGGATCGAATACTCAAAAGAGGTGCGCTCCTGCGCTTTCTGGGATTGACACGGATTTTCCTTCTCGCTCCCTATGGCAAAGCCACCGGGATAAAAAAGGAAGGGCTCAATTTTTATCCTGATGCGCCCTATAACTTTGCCGTTGCTGCAGCCGGACCCCGGACGAGCCGAAACGTAGCGCTGGTCTTTTTACCACCGGCAGTGATCCTAGTGGCTGTCGGACTCATTCTGGATATGACAACCACGATCTACGCAGGCCGTCTCTGTCTCGGCATCGGTGCCGTGGCACTTCTTGACCGTCTCTTCGCCGACCCGGGTAAATACAAGGAGTTTCGCGAGCGTGAACGCCGCGCTAAGGATAAAGCCGCATCTGTGGAGCCTGGCAAGGTTTGGTGGGAGGGATCTCTCGCCGCACGCGGGCGCATGCTTAATTACAGAATCCAAGATATCACTCATCCTCAATTGGGATCCGTCAGCGCCCCCTGGCAATTCCGCAACTGCGGCATGGGGGGCCGTCACACCGAGAAGGAATACCCCGAGTCGAACATCAGTATGCAGGAAGCGATGTTCCTGATACTGGGAGCGCGCGACTACCAGGAAGCCCAGGAGATGACCGTACGGCTCCAGAATCGTCTCAAGGAGATCATCGAAAAAGCTGAAGGCTGCCGCGTGATGGGTATTGGTCTCGAGGGAGGCATCGCTCCCTACATCGAGCGCGGGACCTATCCTCTCCCCGAATTTCGTCTGTGGGTCCTGATGAAACAGACCATCGAAGAGTGTGGCTACCGGCCCGGCATCGATGTCGCCATCGCCCTGGACCCGGCCATGTCGGAGCTCGAAATCGCCTATCGCACACAGTTCAAAGTCCCCGATAGCGTAGGGATGTACCTGTTCTGGCGGGACAAAGCGCTGACCGTGATGAGCCGAGAAGAGATCCTGGATATATACACCAAGGCCATAAGGGAATATGAAATCCCGATCCTCTCCATCGAGGACGGATTCTCGGAGAACGATTTTGAAGGCTGGCAAAAACTGCTCTCCGCATTGGGGGATCGCATTTTCGTGATCGGCGACGACCTTGTGACTACGAAGGACGCAACAATCGCCATGGCCGCATCCAAAGGACTCATAAACACGGTTCTGATCAAGGCCAACCAGATCGGCTCTCTTTATGAGACGATCATCGCCATGCTTGTTGCGCTCGGCAAAGGGATGGAGCTCGTGGTATCTCACCGCTCCAAGAGCCCCAACGACGACATGGAAGCGCAGATAGCCCTGGCTGCAAATACCCTTGGCCTCAAAGCTGGCGGTGGCGCCAACACGGAGCGATTGATCAAGTACCATGCCGTGACAGAACTCATGCAGCGTAGACTGGATGGACGTGAACGGGACGAGGTCAAGACAGACCAGAGTCCCCTCATCCGCAGAATATACGCCTATGAAGAACCCACCAATGCAGGCATTCCCACAGTGGGCGCAACGGTTGAATTCTCCTTGCCCGATTCGGGCGTAGCTTTAAAATTCAGGGGGGCCACGCCGCTCGGGACATCGGCGGGGACGGGTGAGGCCATTCATCTCGTCGATGCCGTTTTCGAACGCGCAGAATATCCCGAGGTCTTGAACCGGCATCCGCACCTGTTCATCGAACGTGAACCTGGTGTATACGCCTTTGAAGACAGCGTCAAAGAGGCCCAGATCAAAGAACTGGAGGACGACGAGCTACTGGCCCTTTTCGCGCGTGTGCAGAGATATGAGGGGAAAGGATGTCTGAACGCCATCGAGAACATCAGCACAGTTATTGCACCGGCATTTGCCAAAAAGTCCGTAACCGGACTAACCTTAAAAGATATCGACCAAATTCTGCTTTCTCTCGAGCTTCATGTCGCCGAACGCCGGGGAAAGATCAGTGATTCGACATCTGCAAACGAGCGTATCCATATCATGCAGCGGAAGCAGAACCTGGGGATGAACGCCATACTCTCCGTATCTCTGGCTATGGCGCGGGGTTTAGCTCACCTCAAAGGACAGGACCTCTATGAACTGCTGCGTGAGGAGATGCTGGCGATCATCGAAAAGCTTGCCCGAATGAACAATATAAAGATCAGAGGCAGCCGATTTGCCGACTATGTCATTGCCCTGCAAAAGGTCAACCGGGAGCTTGAAGCCCAGGAAAAACAACTCCCTGACGTGTTGCGTAATTTAACCGGTATCTACAGCGAAGCCTACAGGGATTCTGATGGCGATTTATTTTGGCGCGCTGAGCATTTGCGAGAGGATGACAGCGTAAGACCGCCGAGACTCATCGAAGATGTCAAAACGGGGGCAGAGATAGAGGCTCTATCCGTATCAACCTCAGAAAGGCTGGGCGTCCTGACCGCTGAG
>JASFPP010000108.1:0-12747 GCA_050115915.1 Candidatus Aminicenantota bacterium | reverse complement strand
CGCTTTTATGAAGTTCACAACAATGGCGCCTGGTACAATTTTGGTTTCGTTCTCGGTGCCGGTTTGTTCTTGCAAGGAGGGATATTAGGATCGAGAAAGGCGCGAAAGAAGAAATGAGTCAGGAAAAATTCTATCTGCCGGATTTAGACCCGTTTTTGACGCTCGATCAGGAAGTAGCACGGATTCAATCCCGCCTCGACAGCCTGAAGCCCGAAGAGTGGGCGAATCCCACTCGTTGTGAGGGGTGGACTGTTCGGCATCTGGTTGCTCATCTCGACAGTGATGAAGAATACAACGAGGCCTGCTTGGAAGACCGGGTTAAAGATTTTATTTCTGGATTTAAGGACTTGGATACATTTAACGCCAAACAGATAGAAAAGCGAGCCCATCTCTCCAATGAAGAACTCTTCGAGCAGTGGTCAAACCGCCAGGCCCGAGTGAGAGAAGAGTGGGCGAAATTGGGCCTTAAGGCCGTGATCCCCACCTTCATAGGACCTTATCCATTGCGCGCCCAGATTTGGCACATCACCTCAGAATACGCCACGCATGGAGATGATATAGGCGTATATGTCGGAGAGGAAGAGGCGGAATTTCGCCTGATGTGGAGACTTCAGTTCTCACTCTTTGCCGTTCAGGAAAAGGAGAAGCCCCCCGGCCTCGAACGAACGGATGATGTCATCATCGTCACAGTTAATGATTTTCAGATGGCCTTATCGGATGAGGACTTTATCTCTGCCGTGAGTGCGCGACTCCCCCTCCCCAAAAATCCGGAAGAGCGACAGATTGTCCAGGCGCTGCGTACTTTGGCCTAGCAGCAGGGTGGGTGTTTAGCGTGCTGTTTTTGTTTCATGTTTTTTTTGGATTAGGCTTGCATGGAGGTTTTGGGTTCCGACGTGCTCGCAGGAATCATGGTGGGGTGTGCCACGCTTTCCCTTGGCACAGCTTATGAGATAGACTGTGTGGCTTATAGACCTGATGTCGGATGAGTTCTTCACTCCTTGTACAGGAGTAACCCATAAACCCGTATTTCGTATAGTATGAATAAAGGATCTTTGATCCCTGGAGAAGACTATGAAAGACATACGCCCTCTCAAGCAATGGATGGTTGTGCTATTCTGTTTTATCCTGACAGCCAGCCTTCATCCTCAACAGAGAAAGATCACTGTAGAAAATTGGGAGAAGCGTCTCAATAAACTACAGCCGCCGACCAAGATCATGGATGCGATCGGTGTTAAGCCTGGGATGATCGTTGGGGAGATCGGCGCAGGCACGGGCCGTATGACTGTTTGGTTGGCCGATAGAGTAGGCGATGAGGGCAAGGTTTACGCGAATGACATCGATCGAAAAGCCCTTGACCATTTAGAAGGCCGGTGTAAAAAAGACAACATCCACAATGTGGTGACGATTCTCGGCGAGATCGAAGACCCGCTCCTCCCCGAAAACACACTGGATCTGGCGTTTATGATCAACGTCTATCATCACCTGGAGATGCCTGTGGCGCTCGTGAGGAATATCATCCCCAGTCTGAAATCCACCGGAATTTTAGCCATTGTGGACGCTGATCCGGAAAAATCGAACTTTGGGCCCAACCATTCAACGCCCATGGAAGAGATGCTTGCCCAGCTGGATGAAGCCGGTTATAAACTCATCAGGGTCGAGACTTTTCTGCCGGATGACAACATCTACATCTGCTGTCCTAAAGAACAAAGTTCTTTTTTTAGAGAGTAAAGCTAACGCCAGTAAAATAGGGAATGTTTTTAGTGAAATAGGCTGGCGGCAGATTTTATGAATAATCCATTTATAAAGTGGATTATTCACGAGTGGAGCTTGCCATAGATGCGAGGCGTCGGCCCAAGAAGACGTGGTCGTCCACTTCGAAGGGGCCGCAACGACGCAGATGGGGTAAAATCCGCTCGCCCACAGGGTAAAAGCTGGCGCCAGTAAAATAGGGAATGTTTTTAGTGAAATAGGCTGGCGGCAGATTTTATGAATAATCCATTTTAATAGAGGCCGGCCTTCTTCAGCACCTGCACGATTCCGGGTTTTTTCATCAAGGCTTCGATCTCTGCGACCTCACGGGGGATACCCGCGGTCAGATTCTCACATCCATCCTCTGTGATCAGGATCGTGTCCTCCACCCGGACGCCGAGGTTTTCCTCGGGAAAAACAGCAAAAGGCTCGTTGGCAAACACCATGCCGGGCGCGAGAACTCTCGGGCCGCCCCCCACATCGTGGACGGCCATACCCACATAGTGCCCGAAGCTTCCACGCATGGTTCTTTTGAGGAAAATGTCCTGCTTTAGATCGAATCCCTGTTTGATCAGAATCGCATCCACTTCCTCTCGCAGCTCCTTTCCAGTTAAACCGGGTCTATAAACGCTCATGCAAGCATCATGCACGGCCTTGGCCGCTTCATAGATCTCCCTCTGCCTGGGAGAGAACTTCCCGTTGACAGGATAGGATATGGTGATATCGATGTCGTAATATCCCAGATCAGGGCCTATATCGATCACGAGAAAATCACCATCCTGGAGAACACGGTCATGCTTATAATAATGGAGATGAGGATGGTTTTCGCCCGAACAGATGACCATATAATACGCGAGATCTTGAGCTCCCTCCTTCTTGCACAGATATTCATAGAGCGCTGCAAGTTCATACTCGTGCATTCCCACCTGGGTCGATTTCATCAGCTCTATGTGGGCTTTGACAGCTATGCGGGCCGCTTTACGCAAGAGTTCAACTTCGGCAGGCGACTTGATGACGCGCAGGTCCCAGATCAAACGAGAGCAGTCCCGGACTTCCACCTGAGGAAAGCGCTCGCCCAGCACTTTGACGAACTGAAGCTCGCGGGTAAGACGGCCATCCCATTCGTTGCGTGTCATATTTCTCTTCAGGATCAAGAATTTTTCGTTAGTGCATTCGCGCACCAATTCTTCGGGTTTGAACGGTGTGTAAAAGACCGGTGTTTTTTCGGCGAGCTGACTCAAATAGGGAGCGAATTGTTCATAAGGGAACACTTTTTCGATGCCTGTCACTTCTCGGGGATTGCGCACAAGATCCAGGCTTATGCCTTCGTTCCTTGCGGCTTTCTCTGTGATTGTGAAAAAGAGGACACTTTCTTTTTTTATGCCGTCGATGGCAAGGATAGCATTTGGGATCTCCACTCCGGTGAAGTACATAAAATCATTATTCTGGAAATGTTCGTTGTATGTCACACGCAGCTGTGCTCCCAATAGGAGCGCCACTCCGTCCGGGATTTTTTCCATCAGTTTTTTCCGGCGGCTGGCGTATTCCGATTTATCGAAATATCCGGCTGATAGGGTTGAGGCCAAAATAAACACCGCCAATGTTGAGATGAATACGGTCCTTAATTGTCTGATCATTCGATCCTCCAAGGTTTTGGTTCCTGCCCGTCAAAGTGTATCAGCATGGAACGAAAATGTGAAATGTATACATAAGCTTGAACATTTATAACACAGTGTTTCAATTTATTTCTTTTTTGCGATCAAGCTCAACACATAATCCATCTCGGTATCCCTGCCCTTGATATGATCCTCTACGCTCCGAATAAAAGGATAATCCGGAATGATCCCTCTATCGGGATAATCATACCCAGAAACGGCCATGTGGTACCTGACCATCGGGATCCTGATGCGCAGCTTTGTGTGCGGCAGAGTCAGTGTGGGCATAATGCCGGAAGTATTGCCGTAGTAGCCTGCTCCGCACTCTTCGCCGACAAATACGGCTTTTTTGTGGTAATGCATCAGTGACGTAGTCTCGCCCGACCCCGAAAAGCTTCGGCCGTTGATGAGGACATAAACCTTGCCCTTATAGGCCGGTTTAAGGGGCTTTTGTTCTCCCAAGTTCGCATGGACCAATATGTCGTAGGTGCCTCTGTCGTTCTTTTTCGTCCTCTTTTGGAGCATCTTTTCGATATCTGGAGCGTCGGTATGCTCCAGAAAGGAAAAGGAGGTGCTTTTTACTTCGAGAAAATTGTAGTACATAAAAGGCTTGTCCATGAGATAAGAAACAAGGAGTCTTCCCCAGAGGTCCTCCCCTCCGCCATTATCTCTGAGGTCGATGATGAGGTGGGGGATGTTTTTTTCCGATAATTCCCGAAAGGTTTTTTTCAAAAATAGAGGGTATGATATTTGTGCATTTCGGTAGGAACCCGAGGAAAATGTCCGTATCGTTAAAATCGCCACATCGCCCCTGTATTCCAGTTCGATGGGCGGGCGTTGTCGGGCGATATCCGGATAACGTTGGTTAAAACGTTTTGTGAGTTCTTCCCGTTTTATGCCTTTGACTCGAATTTCCTTTTTTTTACCATCTGTCGGCGAGAGGTAAACGATATTGAACGCAGTTGTAAGTCCATATAACTGTAGGTAGCGCCGGCCGAAGGTAGTCGTGCTCTCCAATCTCCTGTATTTGGAAGTTACGTTACGGCCGTCGGAGGGTTGAACAGCCAACATATTTTTTAAAATTTCCGGCATGGGATGACCGTTTATCGAAACCACTTCTCCACCCATCTCGACATCCTCATCATCGCTGTAATTACGGAGGAGATAAGCCCTCCCCTCCATATAAAGCAGCCTGAACGGCATCACTATGGATTGGTTGCGAAGATAGGTATCGTATTCCCTTGAAAACATCAGCCCTGTGTGTCCATCGTTGATCGTGGCTATAAGCGGGGATAGATGCGCATAAAATTCGAGTTCGGTTTTCGGGCGATCGAGTCCAGAATAGAGGCGGTCGAACAGGCTGTCCATCTCTTCTTTGGGCGTGTAGAAATAAAGTCCTGCATGGGCCTCTTCCAGAGCGGTCCGGAGAAGAACAAAATCCTCTCTGAGCTCGTCGACAGCATATTTTTTGTCAGGTTCGAAAACCTGTTTTTCACTGTCCTGGAGTGTTAGAAGCTGTTCGCTAAGACAGATTAGTAATACAAAAGGAACGCATAGAAGCTCTCGTCTTTTTTGCATTGGTCTTGTCTCCTTTAGGTACATTCTACGCTACCCCGGTTGAAAAGTTTAGGCCACATACAGCTGCAAGGACTCATTCCGTAAAAAGGTGCACATTTTTTTTGCTTTTTTTTAGATATACGATAAAATCGTAACCTTTTATACGATAATATCGTATAATAGAGTGAAGGAAACAATGAAAAAACTAACCATCAACGAGCAAATATTTTTGATCGCTATTTGGCACCTGAGAGATGAAGCTTTCGGCGTCAAAATTAGGGAAAAGATCAAAGAGCTCACGGGGACTGCCATGATGTTCGGCACGATCTACAACACTTTGGAGTATCTTGTAAAGAAGGACTATATCGCGATCCGGGAGGGGGGTCCGAAACGAGGGAACGAACGAAAGAGAGTTTATTACCACATCACTGAGGATGGACTCAAAGCACTCAAAGATGCGAGAAAACTTCAAGAATCCCTCTGGCAGGGAATCCCGGATTATGTTTTTAGCGGGAGCAGGAAGTGACTGAAAATCGAAGACCAAAACCTCCAGGCCTTGCCAGGTTTATACTGAAACGGCTCGGAGAGTACAACACAAAATACTCCCTACTTGACGATTTCGAAGATGTCTATTTGTCCCTCCTCGAGGTAAAAGGGCGTTTGAAAGCTGTTACCTGGTACTGGTTCCAGTGCCTGGGAATTCTTCCTCAGTATTTTAGTTACCTTATCACTTGGAAGACCGTTATGCTGAGAAATTCCATCAAACTGACATTCAGGCATCTTCTCAGGAATAAGGTTACGGCAATCCTCAATATCACTGGCCTCAGTGTGGGGATGGCCGGTGCGATCCTCATTTTGCTCTGGGCGCAGCATGAGCTAAGCTACGAGAAATTCCATAAAAATGCCAATAACCTCTATCTTGTGGTATGGGAACGCCTGGCCAACAGCCAGCACTATTCTTCAACGCCCGCTCCCTTTGCAGACCGTTTGAAAAAGGATTTTCTCGAATTTGACAATATTGTGAGGTTCTCTCTTCGTAACCAAAGCATCGTCAAATACCAAGATAAAGTTTTTGTAGAGAAACAGATTGCGGTGGCTGATCCTTCTTTTTTTGAGATGTTTACATTTCCTTTGGTGAAAGGACATACCGAAAAGCCTCTCATGAAACCCAATACGGTCGTTTTGACAGAGACGACAGCTCAGAAATATTTCGGTGAGGAAAATCCCCTCGGAAAAATTTTGGACTTTGATGGTAAACCGCTTGAAGTCTGCGGTATCGTGACGGATGTTCCCGAAAACACTGAGATCAAGTTTGATTGTATCTCTCGATTTAGAGACCTGCCGATCTTTCAAAGCGATCTCCGCCTTCGATGGAACCATTTTAGTTTCTACACTTTTGTTCAGTTGAAAGAGGGTATGGACATTTTGGAAATCAATCAAAAGCTCTCTGCAGCCATGGAAAGGTACCGGCCTTGGGATCCTTATAAGAGATATTTTTATCTCTATCCGTTGACGCGACTTCATCTTCACAACATCGGTGGTGGCGGTTTGATCAAGTATGTCTACCTCTTTTCTCTTGCCGCGCTTTTTATTCTTTTGATTTCCTGCATTAATTTTATCAACCTCTCAACAGCCCGTTCAGCCGGGAGGACCAGAGAAGTGGGGATAAGAAAAGTTCTGGGTTCCGGCCGGAGTCAACTCATCAAACAGTTCTTCGGTGAATCCCTTTTTTTTGTTATCTTGTCCTTTGGCCTAGCTTTGGTTCTCGTTGAAGCGTTTCTTTCTTCATTCAATGTCCTTGTCCAGAAAAGCCTTACAATCCGGCTTGATGATCCTTCTTTTTCTCTGAGTCTTTTCACGATCCTATTGATAACAGGTTTGATATCGGGATGTTATCCTGCAATCTATCTGTCGTCATTCCGGCCCGTACGAGTTTTCCGCTCTGCTCTAGGGTCGCGCGGGAAAGGGCGGTTCAGACAGGCTCTGGTCGTACTTCAGTTCGCCGTCTCTGTGCTCTTCGTTTTTTGTACGCTTATTGTCTCGAAGCAAATTCGATTCATGAAACATGCTGATTTGGGTTTCGACAAACAAAATCTTCTCTCCATTTCGATCACAGAGAGCATGTCCAATCATACTGAAGCCATAAGGGATACGCTGATCAAACGACCCGGTGTCATCCGGATCGGTGCTTCCGGCCCAAGAAATCAGGGGGGGACTTTGCGATGGGAAGGTATGGATCCGGATCTCTCCTATCTGGAGAATGAAGTCAACTTCCAGATGGTCGATTATGACTATTTTGATGCCCTGGATGCAGAGATCGTCGCAGGCCGAAATTTTTCCAAACAGCACGGGAACGATCACCTGAGTGGCTACATCATCAACGAGGAGGCGGTGAAGCTCTGGCATCTTGAATCTCCGGTCGGAAAAAGCCTGGAACTCTGCGGCAGGGCCGGACAGATTATCGGAGTCGTGAAGAATATCCACATGGGATTCAAAGACAGCCTCCGGGCCGAGGTGTACTATCTTGCGAAAATGACTGAAGGGGACCGCCACACATCCTTGAATGTCAGGATCTTGGCCGGGGGAGTCAGAGATACGATGGAGACAGCCAGGAGAATATGGGAAGAGTATAACGGAAACAGGCCTTTCGAGTACAGTTTTTATGATCAAGAGATCGACCAAAAATACAGACAGGAAGAACAGGCAAACCGGATATTCGGCTATTTTGCTATTCTCTCTATTTTTATTTCGTGTCTGGGACTTTTTGGCCTGACGATGTTTATGGCAGAACAGAAAACCAAAGAAATAGGGATAAGGAAGGTGCTCGGTGCTTCCTCCTCAAAAATCGTTGTCTTGTTGAACAGGGAATTCTTGAGATGTGTTCTGATCGCCAGCGTTATCGCTTGGCCTCTCGGATGGATCATCATGCGGAACTGGCTGAATTCCTATCCGAACAGGACGGATCTCGGTTGGAGTTTTTTCGTCCTCTCATCTCTTCTTGCGGTTGTGATCACTCTGGCTACAGTGAGCTTTCATGCCATTAAGGCCGCCCTCGCCAATCCCTCCGATGCCTTGCGATACGAATAGTCCCGGATCCTAATCTTCCCCTAAAAATTTGGCAATATTTTTCATGTATTCACGGATGGGAAGCTTCTGCGTGCAATATTCTTCGCACTCGCCGCACTGTGTACAGTCCGAGGCTCTTTTTCCCTTGAGCCAACGGTCCTCTTGAGCGAGATAGATTTTGTAGACGCGCCTCACATCCTCCGGCTGTTTCATCCGAACCCTATCCCACATCGAGGCATAAAGGGGTATCTGGATCTTTTCCGGACAGTGCTCCAGGCAGTAACCGCATGTCGTACAAAAGGATTCGCCCAGGGATTCGAACCGCTCAAGGAGCTTTTGGGTGATCACTGGATCGGGTCGATCTATCGATTCTGCGGTTTTCACATTCGCCTCGACTTCAGCGTCGTTTTTCATGCCCGAAAGAACGACCGTGATCTCGGGATGTGAAAAATTAAAACGGAGAGCTGCGGCAATAAAAGAGTCCGATTCATCCTCTTTGAGAACACTCAACATCTTCTCATCTTGAGTCAGCATACCGCCGCCCAAGGGATTCATCGTGACCACGCCCAATCCGGCTTCAGCCGCAGCTTTAAGCCCTGCTTTCCGGAACGTGTGATTCATGATGTTATACCCGAGTGTAACTCCCTCAAAGACATCGGCTTTGACCATCTCGACGATATCCTCTCCGGGCGCATGGGCTGTTCCACAGATGTGTTCAATGAGCCCCTCTTGCCTGGATTTTACGGCTCCTTCATAGGGGCCGCCGGGCTCCATGATGGTTTTAAATTGTTCCCTATCCATGATGCACCACATGTTGTAGAAGGGAATCGTCTCCAGGCGAAGTATCTTGAGCTGCTTGTCGATTCTCCGCCTCACATCGTCGGCCGTGGGTTCCGACATATAGTGAGACTTCGTCGAAATATAGACGCCCTTTTTTTTCTCCGGGGGAAGTAGATCCAGCGCTTTTCCTATGAATGTCTCGGATCTGTCTTCACAGTAACCAGGCGCTGTGTCGAAGTAATTGATCCCGAGCTCCACAGCTCGATGAACTGCACGGATGGCCCCCTCCTCATCCTTCGGCTCGAACCGCATCCCCCCGAAGCCCAGGGCCGAGACTTTTAGGCTTGTACGACCGAATTCCCTGTAATGCATATGAATTCCTTCCGTAAAAAAATTTTTTCATGAAGATACCAATGAAACACCAATTATATAGGAGTAAAGGGAGTGAATAAAGAGAGAGATGAACACTGGCCGGCGAAAGGGGGCGGAGTCATGGTGTCGGCTACAATTCTGTCGATCCCGCAGCTGGGATCTGGACCCAGCCTGTACTGCCTTTATGCGTTTTGACAAGCCAGTACTCTTCAAACTTGGCGAGAACCGCAAATTCCTCTCCTGCGTCGATCGATTCAACCGCAGCGGCATCTTCTTTTGGGGAATCTTTAATGACCCAGGCGCATGAAGTGGATTGGCGTTCGAGTGTCTCGTCGAGATATTCCACACTTTTAGCAGATACATAGCCGGATCTGTTGTCGGGGAGTTCGACTCTGAATCTGTCTCCCGCAGCGGCAAGGACTTTTATGGGTGAATGGAGACCTAGTTTTGCGATCGGTTCGGATCGTGGATCGTAAGAAATATTTACATGCACGGAAGATCCCTTTACCCGCATCCAATGACCAAGGGCTTCCGGATTAGCTCGGAGAGGAGAGAGTTCACCTTTGGGTTGGGTGATGTAATTCATGGGATCGATAGGACCGTATCCCATTTCGTAGGTGCCAAAATGAAGGTGGGGCGGTGTAGTCCTTGCGTTTCCCGTATTTCCCACAGTGCCGATGACCTGTCCGGGCTCCACCCATGTGTACCTTTTAACATCCTGTTTCTGGAGATGGGCATAGTAGATGTGAAGGGACCGTTTTGTGTCTTTCAGCCAAATAACGCGGCCTCCCGTCGGATCATCCCCTGCGTAGACGACATAGGCATGGGAAGCGGCAACGACAGGAGTGTGACGGGGTGCGAAAATGTCGACCCCGTGGTGGCGGCGGCGTCCTCCATCGCGCGGTGCTCCGAATCCGCTGCCGATGGCCTGGCTATCGTAACCGGCCACTGGAAATTCCAGTGCAGCGACATTCTTGATCGTGACCCTGCACTGTCCTCCGCGGAGAAGTTCGGATTGGAGACGGAGGACGTATGTATTATCTCTCCGTGGTTCGAACTCTAGCCTGTTCTCCTCCTTATCGGCGCTGGCAACCCGCAGCCATTCTTCTGGGGAGGCACCCCTGACACGAAAGAGATCGATGAATAGCCGACCTGTCTCGAGTCCTTGAATATCGACATCCACCTCAATCCGTTGACCCTTTATCGCATCAAACCTGTAACCCACAGCGAAAGCTTGTGCCGGGTCCACATAAAAAACTTCTTCGAAGGGACTCGAGATCGTAATCGGGGAGTGGAGGGCTTCTTTGGCTGTTGCGATCCAATCCCTGCCTAAGGCTGTTTCCGCAAAGCCGGCTTGATCCAGAGAATGACGATAGGCATCGTGTTCATGAGTGGGTTGGTAAGGCTCGGGCACTTTTTCTGTTTTGCAAGTTAATAAAGAGAGGAGAAGCGAACTGGCTATTGTGAATAAAAGGTAGTTTATTTTCATACCATCTCAATTTGCAATAAACATGCCAATATCCGTATTGAGCGAGGAAACATCATACAACATTCATGTGTGTTGGGCCATAGCTTTGACTCATGTGAATGAGTGAGGGAGTAGGCTCTATCTTATGAAAGTCCAGGTTATTAAGGGAGCCAGAAACCGCAAAGCACGAGTTTATTCATCTATTCGGGGACAGTATATGGTCTCATGGAAGAGTAGAGCTCTGACTGTGCCTCTTTCATCTTTGATGAAGGATATTTTGGTCTTCCCCTGTTTGTCGATCCAGATCCCTTGTTCATCAGGCCCCTTCAATTCGCCCAATCGGATATGTCCTGAATCCACATAATCGATCTCCCGAATGGTCATATCGCCCTCAATCTTGAAATTTATAGCCGCACTTCGGGCAGAATTTTGTTTGGAAAACATCTCCCATAATTCCCTTACACACAGGACATCTCCAGTCGATGATGATAAATATCAGCAGGCCAATGATCAACAGCGTAAACACTGGTCCCCAAACGGTTTTTTGCATACCAAAGAGAACAAAGTCTGGGAAAGTAAAAAAGGCTCCGATCATAAGACCCATAGCAATGATGAAGACCATTAGCCTTCGTTTTCTCCTCTTTTGAAACTCCTGTTGGAAAAATCTTCTTTGTTCTTTGGAATATTTTTCATGTTGGCTCATACGATTTTAGCCCTCTCTTAGATCAGTAATACTTTCTTCATACACTGTTTATTCTGTTTGGTTATTCGTACCTCAAAGCATCGACCGGATCGGATGTGGCCGCTTTGAGCGCCTGGTAGCCTACGGGCAGTGCAGCAATAAGAAGGGAAAGCCCTCCCGCCAGGAGAAATAGCACGATATTTATTCCTGTCCGGTAAGCGAAATTCTCCAGCCATTTGTGCATCGCATAAAATGCGATGGGCCAGGCAAAAATATTGGCCAGCAAAACCCAGCGGGAAAATTCTTTGGAGAGTAAAAACGTTATGCCCGAGACAGAGGAACCCAAAATTTTGCGGATGCCGATCTCTTTGGTTCTCTGTTCGACTGCAAATGCCGACAAGCCGAAGATACCCAGACAGGAGATAAATATCGCCAGCATGGCAAAATAGGTGAAAATCCTCCCCAATTTCTGCTCTGATTGGTAGAGAGCCCCTATCCCTTGATCGAGAAAATCATACTTGACAGGATAGTTCGGGGCATTCTTTACCGAGGCTTTTTGGATATAAGCCATTGTTTCCGGGATATTGACCGAATTGATCTTGACGAAGATATCTTTAAGCGCGTTCGTGGCAAACTGCGGATTGATCGTAAAGACCTGGGGCATGATCTCTCTGTGGAGGGACACATGATGGAAATCTTTGACCACGCCGATGATCTGTCCTTCCTGGCCCCAGAATCTGAGCCGCTGCCCGACAGGGGATTCCATACCCATGTATTTCGCAGCTGTCTCGTTGATGACAAAATTTTGCCTATCCGCGAAATTGGCTCTGTCGAAGCTCCGGCCTTCGAGAATCTCTATTTTAAAAAGCGCAATGAAGTCCGCATCCGTGATGGAGTACCTGATATTCGGAACAAAGTCAGGATCCTTGCCGTCCCATTCGATGCCCGAAGTTTTATGGTCATCATCATAGGGAGTGGCCTGGCCTGCTGCAACGGCGAGGATATTGGGATTCCGGAGGAGCTCGTTTCTGAAGACCGGGTATCGTCTTTTCAAGTCCGTATTGAATGGAATTTTCAAGACATAATCTGTATTCATGCCTAGAGGCCTGTTCTGAATGTAGTGCAATTGTCTGAAAACAACTGAAGTGCAGACTATGAGCAAGACAGAAATAGTGAATTGCCCAACGACAGAGACGACTCTGAACAGCGATCGGTTGTTCTTGAAGTGGAAGGAAGCTCTAAGCGTGTCGACCGGTGTGATCCTTGTAAGAAACAATGCCGGGTAGCTCCCTGATACGACCCCCACACAAAGAACCAGGCAGATAAGGAAGGCATACAGAGCCGGAGACTGTGCGAGAAAAAATGTCAGCTGTTTGGAGGTGAGGTTGTTGAGAACGGGGAGAGCGATCTTGACGAAA
>JASFPP010000107.1:0-12759 GCA_050115915.1 Candidatus Aminicenantota bacterium | reverse complement strand
AACGAGTGTTTTAAGGTCCTTAACGTATTGACTGTCCATATTGATAAACCGGCCCGTGTACCTGCAGGCGATCAACTGTCCAACCTTCTCTTCGAGCGTCATCTCTTTCATGGTGTTTGCTACCCATTTTGCCTCAGCTGATCCAAATGTCATCCCCGGTTCTAGTGCAGGAGGCGGTGTTTTCGCACACTCGAAGGTCATCAGGATGACTATAAAGATAGAGAGACCTATAAATATCCGAGAATTATTCACCATCTATCCAATCTCCTCAAGAGATATCCTATAATATGCCCCATCCAGGGAACAAACAGATAAACATGAGGGAACATTTCCCAACTGTCCATTTGAGTTACAGACCCTACAATATTTAGTCGCCCTGAACCCTGTACAATCGGCTATTTAATAATATACCGAATGATGAATAAAACAGAAAAGAGATAGATCACCCAGTGAACGTCCCGACCTTTCCCTTTGACGAGTTTCAGAAGGGAGTATGAGATGAAACCAAAAGCGATTCCCTCGGTGATGCTAAAAGTCAAGGGCATGATGATGATAGTTAAATACGCCGGGATGGCCTCAGTCAGGTCGTCCCACTTGATAAAAACGATACATTTCATCATCAGATAGCCCACGATGATCAAAGGAGGAGCAATAACAGGACGCAGAATCGCACCGTTGTAGTCAATACTTCCGGCGATCATTGCCGTGAGTGGACTGAAGAATAGGGCTACTACAAATAGAAAGGCCGTGAAGATATTGGCTAATCCTGTTTTGGCTCCATGGGCGATTCCGGAAGCACTCTCGATATAGCTCGTCACCGTGGACGTCCCCATCAGCGCTCCTCCGACGGTTCCCACGGCATCCGCAAACATGGCCTTGTCTGCTCTTGGGAGCTTCCCGTTCTTCAGAAAACCAGCCGGTGCGCTCACACCGATGAGCGTGCCCATCGTATCGAAAAGATCGAGGAAAAAAAAGATAAAAACGACTGTGAGCAATCCTGTTTGTAATGCCCCCAAAATGTCCAGTTTTAAAAGCGTTGGCATCACGCTGGGAGGGGCAGCAACGATCCCCTGATATTTGACCACCCCAAGAGGAATCCCCAAAAGTGCGGTGGCAAAAATTCCCAAAAGGATCGCACCGCGGACCTTCAACACGATGAGTGCTGCGGTCAGAATCACGCCGAACAAAGCCAGAAGCACAGGCTTACTCGTCAGGTCGCCAAGAATAACCAGAATATCTGTAGTCCCTGCCAGAGGCGGAGGAGCATTGATCACCACCCCTCCATACTGAAGTCCTACAAATGCGATGAGAATCCCAATCCCAACAGCTATCGAATGTTTGAGCGAATCTGGCACTGAAGCAACTAAAGTCTTCCACACGCCGGCCAAAGAAAGAAGGAGCAGAATCGTTCCAGATATAAAAACCGCACCAAGAGCGACTTGCCAAGAATACCCCATAATACCGCAGACGATGATGGCAAAGAATACGTTGTGTCCCATTCCAGGAGCCAAAGCGATGGGATATCTGGCTATCAATCCCATCAGAAGTGTCGCGATCGCACTGGATACACAGGTCGCAAACATCACAGCTCCCTGGTCCATTCCCGCTGCGGAAAGAATCGCTGGCTGGACAAAAATGATGTAAGACATTGTCATGAATGTGGTGATCCCACCCACCATTTCTGTCTTGATGTTGGTATCGTTTTCTTCGAGCTTGAATTGCCGGTTGAGCCAGGCTTTCACTTTTACTCTCCTATTCCTCAAACTGGATCAAGGACAAAATCTCCACGTCCGGATGAATTTTCTTGATAAAATCCACACCTCCCAGAAATAGAAGGTCCACAACAGCGGCAAACCCTACGACTTCGCCCCCAATTTCCTTGACGAGATTTATCGCACTCACAGTGGAAGAGCCGGTCGCAATGAGGTCGTCGATGATAAGAACCCTCTGTCTCTTTTGGATGCTATCTTTGTGCATCTCGAAGTACTCCACAGCATATTCATTCGGTGCCTTCACACACACACATTCCCGTGGGAGTTTTCCCTTTTTACGGATGATGGCCAGTCCCAGACCTAACTGATGGGCCACAGGTGCTGCAAACAAAAATCCTCGAGATTCGATCCCCGCTATAATCTGAGCCCGCCTTGCCTTTGCCCACGCTGTAAGATCTTGGATCACGATGTTGTATGAGGATGGATCCTCTAAAATAGGAGTAATATCCTTGAATCCAATACCTGGTTTCGGGAAATCTTTCACCTCGAGAATCTTTTCTTTGATTTTATCGAGCATGCTCACTCCCCTCAATCCATAGATTTTGTGAATACCGTGCGCGTGGGAAAAGGAATGCCGATCCCTGCTTGATTGAGCGCATTGTACACAACATCTGTCACCAAAAGTTTCATTCCAAAAGCTTCCGCGTAATCTTTAACCCACACCCTGACAACATAATCCAATGAAAAATCTGACATCTTCAAAAACTGGACAACAGGAGCAGGCTCCTCGAGCACACCTTCTATCTTTTGAATGGCCTCTAAAACCACCTGCCTGACTTTCTCGGAATCTGACCCATATTCTACACCAAACTCTACATTCACTCTGACTGAAAGATCAGGCACCGTGAAATTCTTGACTTTGGCATTAGCGAGTTGTCCATTGGGGATATAAATCACTTCGTTATCATACGTTTTTAATTTGGTGCTCCTTAAACCTATATCCAAAATGACCCCCATTTCTCCGGATTCGATCTGAATTTTATCTCCCACCTTAAACGTTTTATCCATGACTAACTGGATTCCTCCCAGAATATTGGCTAGAGAATCTCGCACAGCAAAACCGATTGCGATACCGGCTATTCCGGCTGTCGCCAATAAGGGACTGATATCAATATCCCAGGCATCAAAAACAAATATAAAAGCTAGGACAATGACAACAGCCTTCATTATTTTTTGCAACAGCGGAATCAGGCGATCATCGGCCGTTGACTCTGTCTTTTTAGCCCAGTCTTTGATCCAGTGCTTGGAAAGACTGGTGATGATCCTGAGCAGAGCAACGACCACAAGCAAAATAAGGAAAGTATCGACAAGGTTGTTGTAGATTTCGACTTGGAATTGGAAGGTCTGAAATCCAATTTTAAAGCCGATAGCAAGGATAATGTAAAAAATTATGGAAGAGATACTCTTTATAACCAAATCATCCACTTTGGTTTTTGTCTTCTTGGCTAACGGTTTTAAAACCTGGATTAAAATGAACTTCGCTATAAATGCCACAATAAGTGAGATAACTAAAATAAACAAAAACTTAAGATAAATATTACTCATGATGTACTCGTAGATTTTGCTGATGATGCTCATCCCTACCTCCTATATCCCTTCACGGTTCTATCTTTATACCTAAACTGTTGCTGAATTTCAAACCTTACAGAGTAATCGTTAACTTTCTTTGATTTTCGCCTACTACTTCAAAGTGGACCTGAACCGCATCAAGCGGAAAAGAAAGCTTTTCCGCCCATTCAACGATCACAATTCCCTGACCAATATAGTCTTCCCATCCCAGGTCCTGTATTTCTGTGGTCTTTCCTAATCGGTAAAGGTCGACATGATAGATGGGATACTTTGCCTGGTAGATGTTGACCAACGTGAAAGAGGGGCTGCAAACATGGTGATGGTCCTTGAAGCCCAGGCCCGACGCGATCCCTTTTGCAAACACTGTTTTCCCTGCGCCGAGCTCTCCGAACAGAAGGACGACTTCATCTCCCTTAAATTTCCCTGAAAGCTCGTGGGCGATCTGAAATGTCTCCTCTTCAGATCGAGATATATGTGTCGGCATTTTTGTGAACTATCCAGGCCAATAATAAGATGAAAGGCTTTTAATGGCTGCCGGCAGATAAGTGATCAGCTTTCCCGCTGTGAGAGCTTTCTCTCCAATTCTCTGTGTGCCGATATCACCGCTCAGGCCATGAACAAAAACGGCTGCCAAAGTGGCCAGGAGCGGGTCCTTTTCTTGGATGATCATAGAGGCGATCATACCACTGAGCACATCTCCTGTACCCGCTGTGGCCATTCCAGGATTTCCAGTAGGGTTGATGTAGGTTTTTCCATCAGGAGTACAGATGAGGGTTCTATAACCCTTGAGAACTAAAAAGACACCGTACTCCTCGGCAAACCTGGGTGCCAGATCAAGTTTTTTCTCCACAACGTCCTTGGTTGACAGACTGAGAAGCCGGGCAAATTCACCCGGGTGCGGAGTCACGATGGCCGTTTTTTTCAAAGCTTTTAGAAGCTCCGGTTCATCGGCCAGGATATTCAAAGCATCGGCATCCAGGACCGCAGGAACTTTGACACGAGTAAGAAGAGCTTTCACGAACTCGGCCGTAGAGGGATGTGTCGAGAGACCCGGCCCCAACAACAGGGCGTCCTTATCCTGGAGCAATTCAAGGGATCTATCGATGGCATCCGCGGAGAGCGTCTTCTTCGGAGTTTCGGGCAGTGGCTCTGTCATCAGTTCGGCCATGGCACGAGCCACGATCGGCAGACAACTCTGAGGTGTTCCGATGGTGACAAGCCCTGCCCCCATCTTCAGTGCCGCCTTTCCTGCCATCACGGCTGCCCCCGTTTTTCCGAGCGATCCCGACAGGATAAACAGATGTCCATAATTTCCCTTATGAGTATCGCTCTTTCTCGGCAAAAAGTAGGGAATTATTCGTTCTTCTTCGACCAACTCCAGTTTCAATCGGTCATCTTCAAAGAGCTCAGGAGGCACACCGATGTCTGCCACAACCAACTCACCCACTATCTCCTCTGCGGGTGGAAAAACATGGGCGATCTTGGGTGCTGCCAGGGTGATCGTGAGGTCAGCCTCCACACAGGGGCCGATAATCTGGAAGCTGTCAGATGAAAGCCCCGAGGGAATATCCACAGCGATCGTGTACGCTTCGGATTTATTGATGTCTTCAATGACCTTGGCATAAAGCCCCTCTGCGGGCTTGGTAAGGCCTGTTCCAAATATGGCATCGAGTACTATGGTCGCTTTTTTGAGAGCTCTCTTATGAATACGCCACTCTTTCTCTGCGGGGGCTTCGGATATCTTGATACCTATCTTGTGGGCAATTTTGGCATTTAGAGAGGCATCCCCCTCTAGCTCTTTCATTCTTGCCAGGAGAAGGACATGGGGTCGACACCCCTGATTGTGCAGATGGCGGGCTACAACAAAACCATCTCCGCCATTGTTTCCCTTTCCCGCGATTATGACAATTTCTTCAAAATCAATATCGGGAAAACAATCCATAATTTCCATGGCGATTTGAAGCCCCGCGTTTTCCATGAGAATAGGTCCGATGATTCCGAGATCTTCGATCGCAGTCCTGTCTATCGCCTTCATCTGAGCGGAGGTTAATACTTTCATCCCATCTCCTTTATATGATCGATATTCTATTCAAAGCCCAAAGAATTTTATCACAATTCACCGGCAATTAGCGAGACGTAGGGTCCGTTCCTCGATAGAACAGTTCGGAAAACAGTTTCTTAAAAAAATAGGTGCCAGGTCCACTTTTTCCTCACCCCTGGAAGGCGGTGCCTGACCCCTATTTAATCCCCTTTTTATGTTTCTCTTGATCTTGTTGATTTAGGGCAGGTTTTGTGTTACACAAAATATACATTTATACAGGAGGTTTATACATATGAGTATCAAAGTAGGAATAAACGGATTTGGCCGAATCGGGAGAAACTTTTTTCGCGCATCATACCAAGATCCCGATATCGAGATCGTTGCTGTGAACGACCTGGCCGATGCTAAAACCCTGGCGCATCTCCTCAAGTATGATTCTGTGCTGGGAATCTTTAATGCAAATATCCAAGCTACAGAAAATGCAATTATAGTCGATGGAAAAGAAACCAAGGTCCTTTCCGAGCGGGACCCCTCCAACCTCCCTTGGAAAGACCTGGGGATCACCGTGGTCATCGAATCTACGGGTTTATTCCGCAAGAGGCCGGATGCACTCAAACACATCGAGAGCGGCGGCGCTCAGAAAGTTCTCATTTCCGCGCCTGCATCCGATCCAGATGTCACTCTGGTTCTGGGAGTCAATGACGAAACGTATGATCCTAATTCACACCATATCATCTCCAACGCATCCTGCACCACAAACTGTTTGGCTCCTCCCACAAAAGTCCTTCATGAAAATTTCGGCATCGAAAAAGCTTTCATGACGACCATTCACGCCTACACAAACGATCAGAGAATCCTTGATTTCCCTCACTCGGACCTCCGACGGGCACGTGCAGCTGCCGTCTCCCAAATACCGACAACAACAGGGGCAGCCAAGGCTGTAGGAATCGTATTGCCAGAGCTCGAGGGAAAAATCGATGGGATCGCAATCAGAGTCCCCACACCCAATGTATCCTTGGTGGACCTTGTCGCTTTAATGAAAAAAGATATCACGGCGGATGAGGTCAACGCTGCATTCAAAGAAGCTGCAGAGGGCCAAATGAAGGGCATCCTCCAGTATTGCGAAGAACCCCTCGTTTCCATAGATTTTGTCTCCAATCCTCACTCTTCCATCGTTGACAGCCTGTTTACACGTGTTACAGATGGGAATCTCGTCAAGGTGCTCGCTTGGTACGACAATGAATGGGGGTACTCCTGCCGTCTTAAAGACCTCGTGAAATTCGTATAACGTTCGATCTGATGCTCCAACTTAAGGATTTATATCTTAACGAAAAAACTGTCTTCTTAAGGGTGGACTTTAATGTGCCCTTCAATGAGGAAGGACAAATCTCTGACGACACACGTATCAGGGCTGCACTCCCAACTTTGAGCTATCTCCTCGAGCAGAAGGCAAAGGTCGTTTGCGCATCCCATCTCGGGCGTCCCAAGGGCCAGTTCAATCCCAAACTCAGCATGAAACCCGTCGCAGAAAGATTGTCGCAATTGATCACAGAGGATGTCGTTATAGCTCCTGATGTCATCGGAGAAGACGTGGACACGCTGAAAAAGAGCCTCAAAAAAAAGCAGGTCCTCTTCCTCGAAAACCTCAGGTTTTACAAAGGAGAAAAAACAAACGATCCTGAATTTGCACAAAACCTGGCTAAAGGCATCGATTATTTTGTTAATGATGCCTTTGGGGCATGTCATAGGGCCCATGCATCGATCGTCGGCATCCCTCAATACGTTAAAAAATCTGCTTCAGGTCTTCTAGTGACCGAAGAGCTCGAATACCTTAACCGAGTCGTTTATTCCCCACAAAAGCCTTACACAGCAATACTCGGAGGTGCAAAAGTCTCGGACAAAATCCCTGTTTTGGAAAACCTCTTGAATAAGGCAGACAACGTCCTGATCGGGGGGGCCATGGCATACACTTTTTTCGCTGCTATGGGATATGATGTGGGCCGCTCGCTCGTAGAAGAGGATAAAAAAGATCTGGCGCTTCAGATTCTAGAGAATTCCAAAGACAAAAACATGCATGTACAGTTGCCGCGCGACCACATCGTTGCCGCTGCGGTCGCCGCAGGCAAAGAAACAAAGGTCTTAGACGATTTCCCTATTCCACCGAGTATGATGGGACTGGATATCGGCCCCAAAACCATTCAAGCATATGCATCCGTTATCGCAGAGGCAAAAACGATTCTGTGGAACGGGCCTATGGGTGTTTTTGAGATAGAGGACTTTTCCCGGGGAACTGTTGAAATCGCCGAAGCTGTAGCGAATTCAAATGCCATGAGTATCATCGGAGGAGGGGATTTGGTCGCAGCCGTCGCCAAGGCGGGCGTGAGCGATCGGATTTCCCACATATCAACGGGAGGGGGCGCATCCCTGGAATACATCGCCTACGAAACATTACCTGGAATCGAGGCATTATCGGAGAAAAACAATGACAATGACTAATCAAAAACCCTTTATAGCGGGAAATTGGAAAATGTACAAAACCAGCTCAGAAGCGGTTGAGCTTGTGAGCGGGCTGCAGGAAAAGTACGATGAATTCGAAGGAGCGCAGGTGGTCGTCATCCCTCCCTTTACGGCTCTGTGTGATGTCCATATCACTCTTCAAGGCAGTCCCATCCAGATTGGCGGCCAGAATGTCTACTGGGAGGATGAGGGGGCGTACACAGGAGAAATCTCAGCTCCCATGCTCAAAGATATTGGGTGCACCTATGTGGTCATCGGGCACTCGGAGAGACGGCAATACTTTGGTGAGACGAATACAACTGTCAACAGAAAAATTAAGGCCGCTCTTGCTCATGATCTGACGCCTATCATGTGTATAGGAGAATCTCTCAAAGAGAGAGAGAATGGCGAAACGATAAACTTGGTGCAAACCCAGATATCTGAAGGATTCGAAGGTTTTGATGCGGGCACCGTCCGTAAGATCATCATCGCCTATGAGCCCATCTGGGCCATAGGAACAGGACTCACCGCAACCCCTGAACAGGCGCAGGAAGTCCATGCGTTCATCAGGAAGGAGCTGTCAGAAAAGTATGGAAACGACACGGGCGCATGTGCTATAATCCTGTACGGCGGGTCAGTCAAACCCGCCAATACTTTTTCTCTATTGAAAGAGAAAGATATCAGCGGCGCTCTGGTTGGAGGAGCGTCGCTAAGTGCTGAATCTTTCATAGAGATCGCAAAAGAAGCGATAAAGGCGTACGAAGAAAAATGAGTGTTTTTATCACGATAATCCATGTTATTGTCTGTGTCATCTTGATCGTGGCAGTTTTGCTCCAATCGGGAAAAGCCGCAGATCTGGCTGGAGCGTTTGGCGGGATGGGAAGCCAATCTGTATTCGGACCTCGAAGTGCGGCAACTCTTCTCTCTAAGCTCACGACGATCAGTGCTGTTCTCTTCATGATTACATCGTTAGGGCTGTGGATTCTATCGAGCAGAGGAACCACAAGATCTGTCCTAAGCGGTGAGGAAGCCCCTGTGCAGGAAAAACCCGCCGCCACAACAGAAGTCAAGAAGGAAGCGGAAGATCCCGCAGTCAAACCAGCTGCAGCACAGCCTGGCGAAGAAAAAAAGGCACCGGATTCAGAAAAGAAAGCTGAAGACCCAGAAAAAAAGTCACCGGAAGAGAAAAAGAATTAAGAGTAGTATAGATTTTATTTTGTTTGGGATTGCTTCACTAGCTCCTGCCAATTTGCCGAAGTGGTGGAATTTGGTAGACACGCATGGTTGAGGGCCATGTGAGCGTTTTAGCTCGTGGGGGTTCGAGTCCCCCCTTCGGCACCATAAATCCTCTATTATCAGAAATTTAAGACAGATTTATGCAAATTCCTATCAGAATCACCTTCAGTTCACTGCATACTCAAACTATGGAATCTTAGCCTAAATAATAAGACCTGATCAGGGATCAGATCACTCGGATCCTGTGTGAATCATAAAACACTATTAAAAAGAAAAAGTAACTCCGATATGTGCTGTGATCAGGTGAGTGTATGAGTATTTGGCATCAGCCAGATTTGGACACCACATGAAATTTTCCATGCTATGGTTTACGTATAATAAAACCGAGCAAGGAGAAACTTTACCCTGGATTATGGTATCACAAATGTTACAATATTGGGGGAGAGATCAGTCGATCGAATAGGACAACAAACTCCATGAAAAAGCAAAACCTTATTTTTTATATATCAATACTTCTGTTTATTACTCTTTTGTATTCAAATGCCAGAGCCCCGGAAACATCTGAGAGCGCCTTTGCCTTGGTCAACGGGATGCTCATCGACGGTACAGGAGCTCCTCCACTTCTCGATGCTGTACTCATCGTCGAGGACGAACACATTAAAGATGTGGGACATCTCAAGAAAATAGCCATTCCGGAAGGAGCCAAAGTTATTGATGTGGAGGGTCACACCCTTATTCCGGGTTTTATCAACGCCCATGTTCACAAGGGGTACAATGAACACAACCTGAAAACCTGGGCCAAAAATGGCGTAACCACAGTGCGGGACCTTGGCGGCAATCCTCGGAATAAGTTATTCGCATTCCGTGATCGAGTTAATGAGGATCCCAAGTTCGCCCGGCTTGTAGCAGCAGGCCCAATGGTTACTGTTCCTGGGGGGTATCCCAAAGTCCCTTGGGGATCACCCTCGGGCTTACCCGTCACATCACCTGACGAAGCTAAAGAAATAACTAATTTTCTTCTAGATGATGGAGCAAATATCATCAAAATTGCCCTGGAAAGCGGAAGATCTTTTGGCCGAAAAATCCCCATGCTTTCTCTGGATGAGGCTAAGGCTATAGTCGCAGTCGCTCACCATAGGAAAACGATTGTGTCTGCTCATGTCCTGGTCTCCGAAGACCTTGAACATGCATTGAACGCTGGAGTGGACGATATCGCCCATATGGTCACGGATAATCCCTCGGATGAACTTATCGACCGAGTGGTTAAACAAGGAGTGTACTGGATTCCCACGCTCGAGCTGTGGCATGGTGTCAATCCTCGTTTGAGAGATATCGCCATCAGAAACCTGCACCGCTTTGTCAAAGCAGGAGGCTTAGTAGCCCTGGGTACAGACTATGCAGGTTACAGAAGTCGATTCGATCTAGGGATGCCAATCCGGGAAATCAGATGGATGAAAGAGGCCGGTATGACACCCATGCAGATCATCGTGGCTTCTACAAAAAATGCAGCTCATGTCTGCAACCTGGGAGACAAGATCGGAACTCTGGAGAAGGGAAAAATTGCGGATGTACTCATCGTGAAAGGAAATCCCCTGGAAGACCTTGAGGCATTACTAAGGCTAAGACTGGTCATCCATAACGGAGAAATAATCCGCGAGGTTAAATGATCTTAAACGGATAAAAGATCAAAGGTTTAGTTCCGCCTTACAGCCCGACCTGCCTCTCCCTTGCTTTATCAACCTCAGCTATCCCAAAATCTGCATCCTTCCATAGGTCGAAAAGTGGGCCGCTTATTTTGACAGCGGATATTCCCTGTAGTATAAATGTTGCTTGGGAAAAAAGTATTCCCTGGAAGAGTTATCTGATGAGGAGGACTGGATGAAATTCAAGAAACTTTCCATTATTTTTCTCTGCGTATGCATTCTCATCATTGTTACAAGCAGCTGTGCTCCAGGAAACACGAGATTTGATGAGAAGCCGGCTGGCTTCTGGGCTGGGCTATGGCATGGCCTCATCTGTGTTATCACATTCATCATCAGTCTGTTCACCGATAGTGTGGAAATGTACGAAGTGACCAACAATGGCGGGTGGTACAATTTCGGATTTTTACTCGGAGCTATCATAGCTTTAGGAGGAAGCTGCGGCTCTTCGTGCAAAAGTAAACGGAAGAAGAGCGCACGAGACAAAGAGTGGGCTGAGATCGCTGAAAAAGTAGAGGAAAAGGTACGAAAAGGTATCAAAAACTGGGTAGATGAAGAGGATGCAAAACAGGATGACTGGGAAGAGATAGGGAAAAAAGTCGAGGAGAAGATAAAACGAGAGCTCCACAAGTGGGCGGATAAGTAAGCTGTAACTACTGAGGAGGCTTGGGCACGAAGATTTCCCAAAGCAACTTTGTTTTGGCTTCAAGAAAGAATCTAAGTGTTTTTCAAAAATTACCAAATCTGAAGTATAACCGGCCTCTTTCTCTCATCCTCCACCTAAGCTATCCCAGGTTATCATCCTCCCTGAGATCGAGGAATATCTCATGCTGTTCGAAGACTTTGCTGCCCTGCTCACCACATATCTTGCCGAGCATTTAAAAGCTCTTAGTATAGATTTCGCCATAGAGGGAACTCTCCAGCTGCGATCAACCGAAATTCATGTTTAAAATTTGGAATAACAGAAGATATTTTCTTGACTAGCTGATTTATTTTGTTATAGTTAAATCAGAAAACGGCAAGAATGGATATCATCGTTGAAAATCCAGATGGCGTAAACAGTGCGGAAATCATTGTAGGTATCCCTTCCTATAAAGAAGCAGATTCTATTGCATTTCCTACCGATGTGGCTAGTCGAGGATTGCTCACCTATTTCCCCGATAAAAAATCAGTTATCATCAATATGGATAATAATTCACCTGATGGAACGAGAGATGCTTTTATGAGTACCCCAACAAAGGTACCCAAGATATATATATCCACTCCCATGGGTGTTAAGGGAAAAGGAAATAATTTTAAGAATCTATTCGAGGCCGCCGTTGAGCTGAATGCAAAAGCCATCGTGGTCGTAGATGCAGATCTCAAAAGCATTACTCCCCAATGGATTCAATACTTGGGAGAGCCCCTTTTTGCAGGTTTCAATTATGTAAGCCCAATATACGTACGGCACAAATATGACGGTTCTATAACCAATCATATTGCTTATCCTATGTTAAGAACCCTTTTCGGTTTGAGGGTAAGACAACCTATTGGGGGAGATTTTGGATTCACAGGTAGAATAGCTCGGGCATTTTTATCTGAAAAACTATGGAATGATAATATCGCCAATTTTGGTATCGACATCTGGATGACGACCATTGCCATTGCCCGACGCTTTAAGGTATGCCAAACCTTTTTGGGCTCTCCTAAGACTCACCGCACCAAAGATCCGGCTAAGGATTTGGGGCCTATGTTCAAACAGGTGATCATGACACTTTTTGACCTAATGATTGATTTTGAGTATCTCTGGAAAGATACATCACTCAGTCTCCCAAGCAGCATCTTCGGTTTCGGTCTTGGCATAGACGAAAAACCTCCAGAAGTGCGAGTAAATAAGGATGCTCTGTATGATAGTTTCCTGTCTGGATTTAACAAATATGGAGAGCTTTGGGAGAAAATTGTCTCC
>JASFPP010000106.1:0-13020 GCA_050115915.1 Candidatus Aminicenantota bacterium | reverse complement strand
ACCACGGATATCATCATCGAAGTCACTCGAGAGGATGGGAAGCGGGGGATCATCCTCATCGAGCGCAAAAATCCCCCGTACGGCTGGGCTATTCCCGGCGGATTTGTGGATTATGGAGAGTCTCTCGAACAGGCTGCGGTCCGCGAAGCAAAGGAAGAAACATCTCTGGATATCCAGCTGGAACACCAAATGCATACCTATTCCGACCCGGGCCGGGATCCCCGTAAACACACGATATCCACTGTGTTCATCGCCTCCGCCAAAGGAACACCCGTTGCTCAGGACGACGCCAAAGAAATCGGAATATTCACGGAAGATGAAATCACTTTTTCTCTAACATTCGACCACAGACGGATTCTGGACGATTATTTCACGTTTAGAAGAATTCATGGATTTCGCAACGAAAATAAATAGATAAGGAGGAGAAAATGGGTGGAGGAACCTATCACGAGTCTCCGGACAGATTGACAAAAAAGACCAAAGAGCTGCATCGCGCCCTCAATTCTCTCATAGAAGAGCTCGAGGCGGTCAACTGGTACCAGCAACGCGTGGATGTCACCGAAGATGAAGAACTGCGAGAGATTCTCGCTCACAACCGGGACGAAGAAAAGGAGCACGCAGCAATGGTCCTCGAATGGATCCGGAGGAACGACGAAGCCTTTGCCGAAGAACTCAAAACCTACCTGTTCACCGAAGAGAAGATCACGGAGATCGAAGAATCCGAATAAGAGGGGGCCTTCAGAGTTTTGGATACAAACGGTCCGGCCTCAAGGTCCTGATTTTTTTTAAAAAAGAGGAGATGCGCGAGCAATTCAAACAACTCTTATGGTATCGCTGAACCGTCTGTAATCTAAAAAGGCATTATGTATCAGAATGGACATGAACAAAAAGAATAACAACAAACTGGAGCCGGAATCCAAGCTCAAGGAAGTGTACAGCGTTTGGGGTCCGGCAGAAGCCGAGGTCATCAAGAGTTTTCTCGAGAGTAACGGGATCAAATGTCTGCTTAGAGGGCTCGTTGTTCAATCGGTCCATCCCTTCTCCGCCGATGGCCTAGGGGAGATCAAAATATTTGTTGCGGATAAAGACTTTGAAATCGCGAAAAAACTCATCTCTGAAAAAGTCACATTGTGACTGTTTAACTCCACAAAACCCGCCTTTCTGGCAGTAAAGTCCACATCTCTAAGACCGGGATATCGGTTATCACGCTCCCTTCTTGAGAGCTCCAATTGAGTGGCGGAGAAAACCGCATGAAGGGCTCCATGCGGGCATGGGACATCCCCTAGTAGGAGATGCAGGAAAAGCCCCCACGATCGAGTAAAGTTTCCTCGCAGGAAAAATCTCGGGGAATTCCGTTTTTATAATCTCTGGTTGATACTTCCGGAACTACATTCAGCACACTTTTGGGAATTCTTACGATCAAAAATATCCCAAAATTGAGTGTCCTTATATAGTGGCCTGTTCCCAATAACCCCAATATGCAGACAGTCTTAAGAAAATTGTTGAAAAATAAACAAATATTGGGAATTTTCCCTTGACATTACAGTATATATTCCTATATTTTATAAAAAAAATGGGATAGAACGGGACAAAATGGGAAATCTACTGATCGGAAGCGCCACTGCAACACTCGATAAGAGCGGAAGAATCAAGATTCCTGAAAAGTTCCGCACAGCGATCGAGGAGGAGTACGGAAAAGATCTTTTTATCACATCGCTCACTGATGAGGCCATTCAAATCTATCCTCTCTCAGTATGGCACAAACTCTCGGGGATTTCAAACGTAGGACTCCTCCAATTCAAACCCGACCTCAGGAAATTCCTTTTGCGCGTTAACCGGACGGGGACGCAATACCAAATCGATTCCAAAGGGCGCGTTCTGATCAGTCAGTCCCTTCGAGAAAAAGCGAATCTCGAAGAAGAAGTCACAGTCATCGGCCTCAACAACCATCTGGAGGTTTGGAATACAAGCCTTCTCAATGATGTGCTCGAACAGAATCCTCTGACCGAAGAAGAGTTCGAGCGTATTTCCGAACTCTCGCCAGAGGATAAGGCTGAATGAGGAACAGTCTCCATGTTCCTGTTCTCCTGGAAGAAACCATGGATTTTCTGGGAGTGAATAGAGATGGCATATACGTTGATTGTACGGTTGGATTGGGTGGACACGCCATCGAATTGCTCAGGCGGAATCCAAACGCACGCCTTGTAGGGTTGGACCTCGACGAACAATCGCTCCTCCTAGCCAAAGAAAGACTCTTGTCCTATACTGACCGGGTTGAGCTCTACCACTCGGATTTCAGGTATCTTCCAGAAATCGAGCTCGATTTTAACCAGGTCAGAGGTATACTCCTCGACCTCGGGATATCCTCTTATCACCTCGAATCTCCGGATCGAGGCTTCAGTTATAACAAGAAAGGCCCCCTCGATATGAGGATGGATCTCAGGAACAAACGAACAGCAGCCAAAATCGTGAACACATGCTCTGAGAGCAAGCTGGCACAGATCTTCTACGATTTCGGAGAGCTTCGGCAGGCACGGAGGCTAGCCAAGGAGATCGTCTCCCGAAGAAAAATTAAAAAAATCGAAACCACTACAGACCTCCTACAAATCGTCGAAGACATCTGCCGGTGGAGACCCCAGCAGGGAAAAACTCATCCGGCCGCCAGAGTTTTCCAGGCTCTGCGGATCGAAATCAACGAAGAACTCAAAGGTCTGGCAGAATTCTTCGAGAGGATCGCCGAAAAGATTAAAGCCCGAACCCGGATCGTTGCGATCTCCTTCCACTCTTTGGAAGACAGGATCGTGAAGCACACGTTTGCAGACCTGGCCTCCTCTAGTGGACGGACTCCGCTCCTCAAGATCTTGACGAAAAAACCCGTCACACCGACAGAACGAGAGATCCAAGAAAATTTCAGGGCTAGGTCAGCCAAACTGAGAGCAGCGGAGCGCATCTGAATGGTCAGAAAAAAATTCACCAAGAAACAAATCGCTTTGGGGATCCTGTGCATGGGATTTATCATCGCTCTCCTGACTTTTTATATCTGGCACCAGGCCGAATCCATTCGCCTGGGCTACCAGACCCGCGAGTTGGAGGAGGACATCGCTTCGATCAAAAAAGATATCGAACAACTCGAGGCAGAAAAGGCTTCCCTTCTTTCTCTTGAAAGAGTGGAAAAAATCGCCACACACACACTCAAAATGAACCCACCAAAGGACGAACAGATCGCCTATCATGAACCTTCAGAGAGGGTGAACAAAGAATAGCTGATGAAAAATCCACGCGAAAAAAAGATCAACACCAGGATATTCATCCTGCTTTTTTTTCTATCACTCTGGGTGGGTGTAATCGTGTTACGCCTGGTCGAACTCCAGGTCATCAACCACACAGAAGCCAAAGCCAAAGTCCTCGATCAGAATCATGATGTCGAAGCCCTTTTTCCCCAGAGGGGAACCATCTTCGATCGTTCGGGAACGATCCTGGCACGCAGCCTGCCCCGGCCATCCATTTTTTACTACCCTCCGAAGGACGAATCCCTGGAATCCCATCGGAAGAAGATCAACAAACTCAGAAGGATCCTCGGCCTGTCCTCAAAGAACCTGGCCTCCGTATATTCCCGGATAAAAAAGGGAAAGTCTTTCATATGGATCAAAAGAAAGGTCGATGAAGAGATAGCCGCTCGCGTAAAAGGACTCGATCTCAGCGGTATTCATTTCGATATGGAGAACAAAAGATTCTATCCTCAGGGAAAACGTGCAGCGCAATTGATCGGACGAGTGAACATCGATGACCGGGGTCAGAGTGGGATCGAGTATAAATACAACGATATCCTCGCTGGAGAGGAGGGGAAACGACTGATCCTGAAGGATGCGAAACACAGGGAATACCGGTTCGAGATCCTTCAAGATCCGGAACCTGGCAAAGACCTAATACTGACAATCGATGAAACCATTCAGTATATCGCCGAGAAAGAACTGGCTCATGCTCTGCAGAAATCGCAAGCTCTCTGGGGAACGGTGATCTTATCCCACCCCTCCACAGGGGAGATCCTGGCAATGGCCAGCTATCCCACATTTGACCTGAATAATCCTCCGGCAAAGATAACGAGGATGGAGAGAAATCGTGCGATCCATCACACATTCGACCCGGGCTCGACATTCAAGATTGTCACTGCCTCTGCAGCACTGGAAAATAAAAGCGTGCGGCTCCATGATGTTTTTGATTGCACGTCCGGGAAGATCAGGGTTCCAGGAAAGACGGTCTGGGACCACAAAAAAATGGGCATTTTGACTTTTCCGGATGTCATCGTACACTCTTCCAACGTGGGGACCATTCAGGTCGGAGAACGCATCGGGAAAGATAAACTGTACACCATGATCAACGCCTATGGCTTCGGCAAAAAGACCGGGATCGACCTTCCTGCTGAGGAGAAGGGCATCTTCCGGCCGCTGGATGACTGGACGGATATCTCGATCTACTCCCTCTCTATCGGATACGAGATATCCATCACTGCTATCCAGCTGCTGCAAGCTATCAGCACGGTTGCGAACAAAGGGATCGTCACACCGCCGCGTATTGTCAAAAAGATCCTGATGTCGTCCGGGGAAGAGCTGGATACTCCGGTCGAGTTCCGGAGAGTGATTGCGGAAAGCACAGCGGAGACTCTATCCCGGATCCTCCAAAAAGTTGTCCTCAGTGGGACAGGAACAAAAGCCCAGGTTGATGGTTATAGCGTTGCTGGCAAAACGGGAACCGCGCAAAAATTCGATCCTTTGATCGGCCGGTACTCGAATAAAATTCACACCGCTTCGTTTGCCGGCTTTGTCCCCGTCGAAAACCCGGTTCTGGCTATGGTGGTTGTTATCGACGAACCCAAGGGTGACTTCTATGGGGGAGATGTTGCCGCTCCTGTTTTTAAATCCATTGCTTCCCAAACGCTCCGCTATCTCCGAGTCCCCAAAGATGAGCCGATCACCAAACCCATATTGACAGCAAGAGCGAGGAGTGCAGACAGACAATGAAGCTTTCGGATGTTCTCGTAAATGTGCCCAGCGTGAACATATGGGGGAATCCAGAGCAAAACATCAGCGGCATCTCATACTCCTCAAAAACCGCTCAGCCCGGAGACCTTTTCGTCGCTTTAAAGGGAGAAAAAGCAGACGGCAATGATTTTATCAGCGAGGCTGTGGACCGCGGAGCTATCGCCGTCCTCTCGGAACGGAAGAGACCGGATCACTTTCAAAAGACATGGATCGAGGTGTATAATCCCAGGATTGCTCTTGCTCTCTGCGCGGCCAATTTTTATGCCCACCCTTCGGAACAACTCAAAGTAGTCGGGATTACAGGAACAAAAGGGAAAACGACTATCACTTACATTCTCGAAGAGATCTTGAAAAAGGCGAACCTCAAC
Source organism: Candidatus Aminicenantota bacterium (assembly GCA_050115915.1). GTDB lineage: Bacteria > Acidobacteriota > Aminicenantia > Aminicenantales > Aminicenantaceae > WTAW01. The sequence goes on along the minus strand of JASFPP010000106.1, from coordinate 7,613 downwards.
GTCGGGGTGATAGGAACGATCTCCTACCGGAGTCCCGGCGTCCAGCAAGACGCAGAAAGGACAACACCCGAGGCTCCTGATCTTCAAAGGATGATGAGAGAGATGGTCGATTCTGGCGTCACACACTGTGCGATGGAAGTCTCCTCCCACTCGCTTGAGCTCAACCGGGTGTCTGGCGTTGATTTTGACGTCGCTGTGTTTACCAACTTGAGCGGTGAACACTTGGATTACCATCAAACGATGGACAAGTACTTTGAGTCCAAAAAAAAGCTCTTCCTGATTCCCTCGAGAAAAAAGATGGCTGTCGTCAACTGCGACGATCCTTGGGGACAAAAACTGCTTGCAGAGCTAAAGATGGGTGGCATCACATACGGGATCTCACCGACGGCCATGATCCGCGCAGAATCCTTCTCCTTTTCCCAGGAAGGCCTGGAGCTGACCGTCAAATACGGCGGAGGAAGGCTCTTTGTCTCTTCACTCCTCCTGGGGAAACCGAATATGTATAACATCCTGGCATCCATCGCCACTGCTCTTGTATTGAAAATCCCCGCACACCACATCAAGGAAGGGATCATGGCACTCAAAGGAGTCCCCGGGCGCTTCGAAAAAATAAAAAACTCCCTCGGGTACAACATCTTTGTCGATTACGCTCACACGGATGATGCGCTCAAGAATCTCCTGGAAACCGCAAAAGAACTGAACTATGGCCAAATCATACTGGTCGTCGGCGCCGGCGGAGACCGCGACCGCCAGAAAAGACCGCGTATGGGAGAAGTCGCGGGACGATATGCCGATTGGACGATCCTCACTTCAGATAATCCCCGGACAGAAGATCCGATAAAAATCCTTAGCGACATCGAAGAGGGCATAAAAAAAACAGGGCCGGACAAATATGAACGCGAACCCGACCGGAAATCAGCCATTCATAAGGCCCTCTCTCTGGCAAAAAAGGGAGACTGTGTGCTGGTTGCGGGAAAGGGACACGAGGACTATCAAGTCTTAAAAGACCGGATCATCCCGTTTAAAGATGCGGATGTTATTCAGAGTTTTTTGAAAGAGATGGAGGAAAGGTAACATTGGTTGAGTACAGTTTGTATCAGCTTAGAGACAAGATGAAAGGTGAAATCCTCCAGGGTCCTCCATCTCTTTCTTTCCATAAATTTAACATCGATTCACGGTTGTCCGAGCCGGGTGAACTCTTTTTTGCATTAGTTGCCGAACGGAATGGGCACGATTTTATCACCCAAGCCGCTGACAGAGGAGCATCGGGCGCAGTCATTTCACAAAAAATTATCCCTCCTTTTGATGACTTCGCCTTGATCAAGGTCCCCAACACCCTTAAAGCCCTCCAAAAACTGGCCCAAAATACCCTCTCTAAGCACCCTGTCAAAGTTGTGGGTATTACTGGCAGCATAGGAAAAACATCGACCAAAGAGTTCACCTCGGCTCTTCTAGCAAAACGATTCAAGGTCCTCAAGTCCGAGGGAAACTTCAACAATCACCTGGGTCTCCCCCTCTCAGTCCTCAAGCTGAGGCAGCACCATGAGATCGCTGTTCTTGAGATGGGGATGAGCCATCTAGGGGAGATTAAAAGATTAACCCAGATCGCTCCACCGGATGTCGCGGTGATCACCAATGTGCAACCCGTTCATCTGGAATTTTGCGAGAGCATGGAAAACATTGCGCGTGCCAAAAAGGAGATCCTCGAGGGACTGAGGCCGGAAGGAACAGCTGTTCTCAACGGCAACGATCCTTGGGTAAACAAATTATCTTCAGAATGGAGAGGAGAAAAAATTTTTTTTGGGTTTGGAAAAAACTGGGACATATCCGCCCGAAACATCCAGAAGACCGGACTCGAAAGGATGACTTTCGAACTCAACTATGGAGGACAAAGGGAAAACGTCATTCTCCCCACTTTCTACGAAAGCACTCTTTCGAATTTTCTCGCAGCTGCGGCCATCGCGTACATATTTTCTGTTCCTCTCAAGTCAGTCAAGGAATGCGCTCTACAACTCAAACCCTTTGCGAGAAGAGGAACCGTGTTTCGCCTCAAAAACGGCCGAACGCTCATCGACGATTCCTACAACTCGAATCCTGCTGCCCTGGAGACCACGCTACAGAGCGTGGCGGCACTCCCTGCAAAAAGGAGGGTCGCGGTTTTGGGGGATATGCTGGAGCTGGGCGAGGACTCCCCGAAGTATCATGTCTCAGCGGGAAAAATGGCTGTAAAGTGTCGTTTCGATCTCCTGGTTACAGTTGGGCCTTTAAGCAAACACATGGCTGAGGGGGCAAGAGAAGAAGGAATGCCCGCAGACCGTGTGTTTTCGTTCGAGGATTCCCCAGAGGCGGCTGAGAAACTGGGAGAGATTTTAGAGAAAGGAGACCTCATCCTGGTCAAAGGATCCCGGGGCATCAAGATGGAACACATCGTGGAAAAGCTGCAGGAGGAAGGATAGACTCATGCTCTTTTGGCTTCTGGTCCCTCTCAAGGATTATTTCATATTCTTCAATGTTTTCCGGTACATCACGGTAAGAACTGCCCTAGCAGGAATTACAGCCCTTCTCCTCAGCCTGCTTCTCGGTCCCTGGATGATTAAACTCCTCAAAAAATACCAAATCGGCGAAGAGATCCGCACTGACGGCCCCAAATCCCACAACGAAAAAAGAGGGACTCCTTCCATGGGAGGTTTGCTCATCATCAGTTGTACGCTCCTCCCGACACTTCTCTGGGGCGACCTCAGCAATACATTTGTCTGGATCGCCATGTTCACGATGATCTCCTTCGGCCTCATCGGATTTTGGGACGATTACCTGAAGATCATCAAGAAAAAACCATCGGGGATGGTCGCAAGGCGCAAGCTTATCCTGCAGATTGTGATGTCAGGTCTCATCGGTCTCGTGTTGATCTATCTGGGACTCAAGGGGGATTTCAACCTGAACATGAGTTTTCCCTTTTTCAAACAGTGGACGCCCTACCTGGGATTCCTCTATCTCCCCTGGATTATGTTCATCCTGGTGGGGGCCTCCAACGGAGTAAACCTTGCCGATGGGCTGGACGGACTTGCCATAGGACTGACTTTAATCAGCGCCTCAGCTTTTACAGCGCTGTCTTATGTTGCGGGTCATGCCCTCTGGTCCCAGTACCTGAACATTACACGCGTCTCCCCTGCTTCAGAGCTCACGGTCTTCCTGGGGGCCATGGCTGGTGCTTGTTTAGGTTTCCTCTGGTACAACTGTCATCCCGCTGAAATGTTTATGGGAGACGTGGGCGCCCTGTCCTTGGGTGGGACTATCGGCGCCGTAGCCATTCTTATAAAGCAGGAATTCCTTTTATTGATGGTTGCAGGCGTCTTCGTGCTCGAAGCTCTCTCTGTGCTCCTCCAGGTGGCCTACTTTAAATCCTCAGGAGGAAAACGGATATTTCTCATGGCGCCGCTCCACCATCATTTTGAGCTTAAAGGATGGTCAGAACAAAAAGTCGTGGTCCGGTTTTGGATACTGGCCATTATATTCGCTCTATTCAGCTTGACCACGCTAAAACTGAGGTGAAAATGGAACTCGCGGGCAGAGAAACTCTTGTCGTTGGATTCGGAAAAACGGGCGAAGAGCTCTGCCGTTTTCTGCTGAACCGTGGAGCGCATGTCACAGTCAGCGAAAAGAGGGACGCTGGACAACTCTCCGGCAAGATCGGATTCTGGCAAAAAAGAGGCGTGGCCTTCGAGACAGGAGGTCATCAAAAAGAAACCTTTCTTGGTGCCGATATCATCATACCCAGTCCTGGCGTTCCGAGGATACCCGAACTCGAGGAGGCCATTGCAGAGGGTGTAGAAGTTTTATCGGAGATCGAACTCGCCTTCAGGTTCCTCCGAGGCCGGGTGGTCGGGATCACAGGGACCAACGGAAAATCCACAACAGCCACCCTTTCAAACAACATCCTACACGATGGGGGGATAAAATCCAGATTGGCCGGGAACATTGGCACTCCTCTGATCAAATTTGTCGAAGAGAGTGAAGACGACCATATCTATGTGACAGAACTCTCCAGTTTCCAGCTGGAGTATGTCGAACAATTCAGGGCCTATATATCCGTTTTGCTCAACATTTCTCCTGACCATTTGGACTGGCATGGAAGCTTTACAGGCTACTTCCAAGCAAAAAAAAATCTCCTCGAACTCCAGGGTAAAGAGGACATCACCATACTCAACAGGGATGATCCCCTCATCTGGGATCTCAAAGACAAGGCAAGGCCCAAGGTGTTCGGATTCTCGCGAAATCAGAGGGTTTCACCCGGTTGTTTTATCGAAAACAAATGGATCGTCTGCACGAATGGTGAAGAGGAGAGAGTCATTCCTATTGACGACATTCCCTTGTATGGAATTCATAACCAGGAAAACGTGATGAGCTCCACACTCATAGGTTTTCTTTTCGGTATCCCTCCGGTGAAGATGAAAGAAACCATCAAGACCTTCCAAAGCCTGGAACACAGGCTGGAGGAAGTGGCAACTCTTCGGAATGTCGTCTTCTACAACGACTCCAAAGCAACCAATGTGGGGGCTGCTCTTAAATCTCTCGAGAGTTTTGACAGGAAGATCATCCTCATCCTGGGGGGACGGGATAAAGGAGGGAACTTCGCGCTTCTTAAAAAAGCATTGGAGGAACGTGTTAAAAAAATTCTGTTGATCGGTGAGGCCACAGAAAAAATTGCCAGCGCTCTTCAAACGAACAAGGGCATTCCCATGGAACCTGTCTCCTCTTTACGAGAAGCTGTCGAGCGGGGCTTCGCAGCGGCCTCCCCCGGAGAAGTCGTTCTTCTCGCTCCGGCCTGTACAAGTTTTGACATGTTCCGAAATTTTGAGGATAGAGGCCGTGTGTTCAAACGCGAGGTCTACAGATTTATGGAAAGGCTAAAAACCCAAGAGAAATAACAGATGGAAATATTCAGACCTTTGGGATTCGACAAGCCGCTTTTCTTCACGACACTCGTACTCCTGTCCTTTGGATTGGTGATGGTCTTCAGTTCATCGGCGATCCTGGCGTCAGACAAATACGCACAGACTTTCCACTTTCTTATCCATCAGCTTATAGGCGCCGGAATGGGACTGGTTCTCATCCTGATCATTCTCTTCATCAAAAAGCCGTTCTACGAGACGCCCTCTTTCATCTATGGACTCCTAACCTTGACTTTTATCCTTCTGTCCCTCTGTCTAGTCATGCCGGCAATGGGATCGACCCAGAGATGGATCCATTTTTACGGATTGAGGTTTCAGCCATCAGAGTTAGCAAAAATCAGCCTGGTCCTTTTTATCGCTCTTCAAATGGAGAAAAAAAAGGACATGCTGGATAGGGCCTCCTCACTCCTTTTCCCGCTTGTCATTGTATTCCTTGCGATTCTTTTAATAATTATCGAACCCGATTACGGGACCGCCATCCTCATTTTTTTGATATGCACCATGCTCTTTTTTATAGGCGGAGTGAAAATGGCCTACTTCCTGGTCCTGGGCGTCCTATCCTCAGGGCTTTTTGCCCTGTATCTCTTCAAGGCAGCCTATCGAATGGACAGGGTCATGGCCTTTTTATCCCCGAATAGCGATCCTCTGGGGACAGGATTTCAGGCCATCCAGTCCAAACTGGCGGTCGGTTGTGGGGGACTTTTTGGCGTCAGCATAGGCGAAAGCACACAAAAATTGTTTTTCCTGCCGTGTGCTCATACGGATTATATTTATGCGATCATCGGCGAAGAGCTGGGGCTTTTGGGCACACTGGTCACATTGCTCCTCTTTGTGATCATTCTGTGGAGAGGATCGGTCATAGCCAGGAAGGCCCCGACCACATTTTCACGGATAGTAGCGGCCGGTCTGACGATGGCGATATTCACCCAGACTCTTCTCAATATCAGTATCGTTCTGGGATTGGGACCACCGACAGGACTCACTCTCCCCCTCCTGAGCTTTGGAAGATCCTCTCTGATCTGCACATTATTCGCGATAGGCCTTCTTCTCCACATCTCTCAGCGAAAAAAAGGAAGCCGGCGAAAAAGATGAAGACAAAGAAAGTCATCATAAGCGGAGGTGGCACGGGAGGACACCTCTATCCTGCTCTTGCGGTCGGCGAAAAATTAAAGGCCAAGGATGAGTCTATAGAGATTTTTTTCGTTGGGAGCAGCCGGACGCTGGAGAAAAACATAATGGAGCGTTATCAAGCCAATTTCATCCCCCTCAAAATCGAAGGATTAAAGGGGAAAGGCTTGGGCACGCTCAAATCTCTGGCGCTCCTGCCTTTTGGCTTTCTCAAGTCTCTTTACATCCTTTTCCGCATACGGCCGGCTCTTGTCGTCGGAGTCGGCGGTTATAGCTCGGGCCCGATCGTTCTTCTTGCCTCCGGGCTCAGAATTCCGACCCTGATCATGGAGCAGAACCTCAAGCCCGGACTCACAAACAGGCTTCTCATCCGGTGGGTTCGCAAAGCCGTGGTCGCTTTTGAGGGTTCTCTCCCCTATTTTAAGGGTAAAGGGCATGTCACGGGAAACCCTACAAGGGAAGACTTCTACGCTCTCCCGAAAAAAGAACGGAACCATCGTCTTTCCCTGTTGATCTTCGGGGGAAGCCAGGGATCCCGCTTCCTGAACAGAGGAGTTACAGAATCGCTCGATCTTCTTGCACAGGATAAAAAGAAACTGCGGATCGTGCACCAAACCGGAGAACATGACTTCAAGTGGGTCAAAGATAGCTATGACCGGTTAGAGTTCCCGGATGTGACTGTTTCTCCCTACTTCTTCGATATGGCGGATCACTTCAAGAGCGCAGATCTCATTGTGTCGAGGTCTGGGGCCACGACGATCGCCGAACTCATCGCTGCACAAAAGGCATCGCTCCTTGTCCCATTCGCAAGGGCCACCGAAGATCATCAGCGCATAAACGCCAGGGAACTCGAAAAGGCCAGCGGGGCCGAAGTCCTCTCCGAAGAGGATTTTTCGCCGGAGTCATTCGCGGAAAAAATCCGAGATTTTATGACCCATAAAGATAAGATAGATCGAATGGAGAATAATCTTAAAGCACTCAAAAAGGAAAACGCTGCAGGGAAGATTGCGGATATCTGCATCGAGCTTATGGAAGGGAGAGGCTAGGAGAAGCTGTGGTCAACAAAAAATATCACAAGCTCAAACACATCCACATGGTCGGTATTGGGGGCACCGGCATGAATGGAATCGCAGAAGTCCTCCTCAATCTCGGCTACAGGGTTTCTGGCTCAGACCTTCAGGCAAATGAAGCGACCAGGCGGCTGGCCCGATTGGGAGCCGATGTCCACATCGGACACAAGGCGGAACAGATCAACGGTGCGGATGTCGTCGTCATCTCCTCCGCTATCACAGAAGACAACGTAGAGGTCCAAGAAGCGCGGCGTCAGAAAATACCTGTCATTCCCCGGGCAGAGATGCTGGCGGAGCTGATGCGGATGAAAAACGGGATCGCTGTAGCAGGTTCTCACGGGAAAACATCTACCACATCCATGATCGCCCAAGTCCTCGAAGCCGGGGGATTCGATCCAACCATTATTGTGGGTGGCAGGCTCAACACCGTCGGCGCTCATGCCAAGTTGGGGGAGGGAGATTTCAT
>JASFPP010000105.1:0-13200 GCA_050115915.1 Candidatus Aminicenantota bacterium | reverse complement strand
TTAAAAAATGGAAAGGCATTTTCTTTGGATACGCCCCAAAAAACAAAAAAGGTAGTGGCTGGAGAGGAGTACGCGGCTTCCGGCATTCACAAATTTTTTCTGGGGACGAATTACAGGAGTTTATGGCTGGCGCCAGTAGAGGTTAAGATTCTTGACCTCCAGAGTTTTGCCGGGGGCCTCAGCCCTGTTATGCGTGTGGGTGGGATGCAGACACTGGGATTGGCTTTGAAGGGCCAAGATGGCAGGAGCTATACTTTTCGCGGTGTCGATAAGGATCCCACGACTTTTTTGCCTCCGAGCTTCCAGGATACTCTGGCTGACCGTTTGATCAAAGATCAAACAGCGGCGGCTCATCCCGCAGGGGCTGTTGCTGTTCCGCCCATCGCTGAAGCAGCCGGAATATTGCACAATGTCCCGGAGCTTGTGATTATGCCCGATGATCCTGCGCTCGGCGAGTTTCGTGAAGCCTTTGCGAATGTTTTGGGAACCCTGGAGGAATATCCCACCCCTGCTTCGGATTCTTTTACGGGGACCTTTGGTGCCACAGAAATTGTAAACAGTGACGACATGTGGAACAAGGTATTAGCTGGACCTGAAAACAGCATCGATGCGCGGGCTTTCCTGAGGGCTCGACTTGTCGATATCTTCTTAGGAGATTGGGATAGACACAGGAATCAATGGCGGTGGGCAAAAATTCCACACAAACAGGGTTGGCAGCCGATCCCTGAGGATAGAGACCAAGCCTTTGCAAGCTACGAGGGTCTTGTTCTTTCTTGGGTCCGTTGGCGCAATCCACAGCTTGTCAGGTTCAAGGGGTCCATACCGGGCATGGAAGGGATGACCTGGAATGGCAGGGAAGTCGACCGTATTGTGCTTACAGAGCTGGAATTGCCGGTCTGGGAAGAAATAGCCAGAGATGTCGAGAGCCGCTTATCGGATGATGTCATTGAAAAGGCTTTGCGTCGAATGCCCAAAGTGTATTATGACCTGAGCGGAGAGGAAATCCAGAGAATCCTCAAACAGCGTCGTAATAATCTTACAAAGTCTGCGGTCAAGTTTTACAAATATCTCGCTGGTGAAGTCAACATCCAGTGCTCGAACCAAGATGATTGGGTCAAAGTCGATCGGAGCGATAACGGTGATGTCGAGGTGAAAGTTTCCCTTTCAGAGGACGGCGAATCGACAGATGATTACTACTTCGAGCGGAGGTTTCACCCGTCAGAAACTAGGGAAATCCGGATTTACTTGCACCGAGGGAATGACACTGTGGTGTCTTCTGGGGGGAGATTTCGTGAAATAAGGGTTCGCGTCATCGGAGGCGAAGGTCAAGACCGAGTTGACGATTCGCAGGGTGGAGAACTCTACTTTGCGGACGCTATTGGCAACAATCAGCTGATTCGGGGACCTGGCACAGAGTATGATACCAAACTTTATGATCCTCCTCCTCCTGAGGATCCGGATAACACGCTGCTCGAACATCGGGATTATGGCCGGCGAACAGGCCCTCAGGTTTATCCTGGATTCAATTCAGATATCGGCCTTTTTATTGGAGGCGGGCTGTTCACGACGGGATACGGCTTCCGCTATGTCCCTCATTCGGATTCCCACAAGATCAAGGTTGGCTACGCGACCAGTGCTCAGTCGGGTATTTTTGATTATAGGGGAGATTTCAGAAAACCCAACTCACGGCTTTTTAGCACGTTTTCTGTCCGAGCCTCTGGCCTCGAGTTCCTCCGCTTTCATGGTTTTGGAAACGAAACCTCCACCGATGAGTCCGACGATTTTTATAAAATCCGGCAAAGGGTGATATCTTTTTTTCCCGCGCTTCACTATGGCGTCAGCTCTTCTCTCGAAATTTACTCAGGGATTCAGTTTAAGTATAACGCAGCTAAGGACGATCCCGATACTCTTCTCGGGCAGCTTCGGCCCTATGGGTATGCGAATTTCGTGCAGATGGGATTTCGCCTGGGGCTCAAATGGGATACCCGCAATCCTCTTCGGGCGAGCGATCCCGGTTTCCGAGTTGATGTCGAAGGCTTCGTTTATCCTAAGGCGGCCACTGTTAAAGATACGATCTCGGGCATCGAGGGAGAGGCAGCAGCCTACATATCCCTTGCAGAGCCTCTCATCCTGGCCCTATCCGTCGGCGGAAAGAAATTATCGGGCCAAGTCCCTTATACCGAGGCTGCTTATATTGGCGGTGCATCTACGGTTCGCGGATATGCCAAGAACCGATTCGCCGGCGATGCCTCTCTTTACGGCCGGGCCGAACTGCGTTTAAGACTTGGAAAGGCGATTTTTGTTATCCCGGGCGAGTATGGCCTCTTTGCCTTGACCGACATCGGCCGTGTGTACCTCAAAGGAGAGTCCTCTAACAAATGGCATCCCGCCTATGGCGGCGGAGTCTTTTTCTCTGTCCTCGACCTAGCCACAGTGATCTCTCTGGCTGTTGCTACAAGTGAAGAAAGAACAGCCGTCTATCTGCGGGCCGGCTATTCTTTCTGATGTTCCAGACCGAGCTGATTCTTTTTCTCCAATCCTTTGAAACGAATTTCTTCACTTTTTTCTTTCAGTTCTGGTCTGATTTGGGCTACAGCCAATGGACTTCGCTTTTAATGCTCGTTTTCTTTTTCGGAATCAGTTTCCGGTACGGGTTTGTCATGATGCAGGCCATGATTTTAAATGGCTTGACCACGCTCGGGCTCAAGGAAGTTTTCGCCCTGCCCCGTCCGGCTCATGTGGACATCCATGTGAAGCTCATCGATCAAGGGACTCCCAACCTGACGCCCTTTGAGAGCCAGGGTGCTCAAAGATTTTTTGAACGATTGCCCGAAGATGTGCTGGCTTCCATCCGGTCAAATCCGCCTCAATCGTGGGGTTTTCCATCCGGTCACACCAGTAATGCGACCACCCTGGGAGGACTTCTTTTCTTTTTCACAAAAAAGACGTGGGTGAAAATCGTTTCGCTGGCAATCCTGGTGTTTGTCCCTCTGTCCAGGATGTACCTGGGCCGCCATTTTCTGGCAGATGTGTTAGGGGGCTATGTTATCGGCCTCGTTTTTGTCTTTATTTTCTACAGGGGTGTCGTTCGAAGCACCTGGCTCTATGCGTTTCTCTCCCGGAAACCGCGGAAGTTTCGATGGGATATTAAAATCATGCTGTTCTTTGTCTATATGTGCGCTTTTCCATTTTTGCTTCTTATCCTGCCAAACATCAATCATCAAGTCGTCGCTGCACTCCTCGGGCTCAATTTGGGATTTCTTCTGGTCTGGAAAAAGGGAATTCCTGAGGACAAAGGAACGATTTGGCAAAGGATTGCCAGGGTTTTACTTGCGCTCGCCGTTTATCTCCTGGCTGATCAAATGCTCGAAAGGGTGAGCCAAATTATGTTTGAGCCAGCACCTAAAGGGGTGGTGTTTTTTTTAAGCTTTCTAACGATTCTGCTCTGTGTGTGGGGTTCAACCGAGCTCAGCATCAAACTTTCCCTATTTAAAAGACACTCCAGATGAAGGGCACGATCATTCATGACCGAGAGTGCTGTTAGAACGAAGCGTCGGCCCGTGAAGGGGACGCTTTTATGGATGTTTTATTGTTGGCGAAAGATCGTGATCTTTCCCAGGCTCTGCGAAAGGCCCCTCCCCAGAGTAATCTTTTTTTCTATGTGATGAAAGCTATTCCTGATGACATAGAGTTTAAAGTCCTTCGATTTGGGCACACTGAGGATAAAGAATCCTTCATCATCGCTCTGTGTATGTTTGTAAAAAAACTCTCCCTTCAGGCTGGCGAGTGTGTCTTTCGAGAGCTCTCCTTCTGACAATTGAGCGGCGACCATGGTCTTGACTTCTTCCAGGGGTATCTGGAATTGGGCGGCGATCTGTTCCTCGGAAACGCCTGCGGTGTGCATCCTCTGGACAGTATAGATCATGTTGACGACTTCCAGTTCGAGATGCAGATTTTCGATCTGCTCGAGTGTTCTGTCCGTGCGAGTCAAAATGACATCCGCGGGGATTCCCGTCTGTGAATGGGAAGAGACGATCCGGCCTGTCACGTAGATATTGCTCCGAGTTTCGTCGGTGTTGTGATCGCTCTCCAACCATTGAAGAGGTATCGCTGGCGTTTCATAGTTGAGTTTGTATTTTGCGATAGTGAGAACTTTTATGGCCCACGTCACCGGATGGATGTATCCCAGGTCCGATCCGGCTAGAGTGGGTGGTGTAACAGCCGTCGGGATTCCGACCAGAGCGGCCTTGTTCATCGCAGAGCCCCCGCTGTTTCCCGGAGCCATGGCTGCGTTGGTCTTGATAAAGCCGTCGAGTCCGGGGAATCTTTGGTCACGGAAGTAGCCCAGGAATTTTCCTTCTGTGATGGTGATCGTGTCTCCGCCTTTGGAGGGATATCCGAATATCGTGAGCGTTTCGTTCAAACGAATTCCAAAGGGATTTCCTATGGAAACGTGCGCAAATGCCTTTCCCGGAATCGGATTCCCGTCTTTATCCTTCACGATGCGAAGGAGTGCAATATCGTGCGTATCGTCTAAACAGACGGGCTCTGCCAAGTACTGGAGTTCCGGAACTTTTAGGGGATCGTTGTCTGCGAGTGTGTAGACGAGCATTTCACGGCTTGCGGGCTTGGCCAGGATAAGTGTCCGGGTTTCCTCATCGTACTGGATGTTATCTTCCATCTGGTAGACATGATTGTTCGTGAGGATCAGTCCGTTAGTGCTGATTACAGTCCCGGAGCCTACGGGCATCTGGACGACTTCCTCCCGGATGAGCTGTCCGGGGTTCAGTATCCGCCTTTGCTTCGGATTGACAGTAGGATTCCTGAAGACCGACACTCGGACCAAATGCCCCAGGCGGACGTAGGGCGTAACGTCTTGAGGGATCTCATTCGATCCCACCGGCACAGAGAAGACAAACGGCAGAATGCAGGTGAGGCACACACAAAGTTTTATGCGAAACATTTTGTATTGCCTCATTCGTTCCACTCGAGACTCTTCAAGATGTTGTCATAAACAGGGAGGCCTTCCTTAAAATGGGACGATTCGGCCTTGTATGTGAACGAGAAAATGGCCTTCTCTGTGATCAGAATATCGGTATACACTTTGATGAAATTCGGGAAAGGATACTCATTAACCTGGCGTTCTTCAAGGTAGCTGTAGGCGACACGATAGGTTTTTTTACCGCTGATAAGGATGTTTTCTACCAGAAAACTTGTCAAATCGACAGCCTCTACATAGCGAAGAGGATCTGGGGCCTTTCCATGGGGATCATTGGGATGAGCTTTTACGGTGAGAGAAAAAGACGGGGAGGAGTTTTCGGCGGAGAGAAGGATCTTTCCCAAATCTCTGGGAACCTTCGGACGTTGGGCGAAGCCGGTGAGCACCGTTTCCGAAAGTGAATGAGGATAACGGAAGGACAGGCCATAATCTGAGTTTTTGTATGTTTTCCCGAGCAAACCCAAATAGGCGAGGACAAAAGCGATGCCAAAAAGGCTTATGATGTAAAGAGATGTAAGGAAGTTGTACTTCGGGGAGGGCATATCCCTGTCTGGAGATATTTTTTCGCCGATCGTTCTAATTTTCTTATAGCAATAGGCCAGAATGATCAAAGAATAAATAAAAACAGAAATAAAACAGATCCAGAATGCATAACTTATACCCGAGACAAAAAAGAGCTCGCTGATCAAATGATAAATTCCCAGGAGACAAATCCCCAGGCTCATCGCTGACAGAGAGGATACCACGACATTTGTTCTCTGAAACTTTGCATTGCCGATCATGTATCCCATGATCGAGCCTACCGAGGAGTAGATCAACACGTTGATCGTGGCCGTGAAGGATATGACATAAACGGTGAATGAGGGGTGTCCCGCCAAGTAATGAAGTGTGTAAACAAAAGCAAAGCCAGTCCCGGTGATGGCCCCGTAAACCATTCCATCGACAGGCTCATCGAACTCCTTGAGAGGCAGGAAGCCGTAACGGAGGACTAGATAGAGAAGGATACAGGCCATAGACGCTTTGATAAAAAACGAACCGAGGACATACAGAGGGACAGAGGCATAGATCCATTCTGGGATGCGGAAGAGGATCCTGAAAAGCGGGATCGCTCCCAGGCTTGCTGCCGCCATGCCAGCGATAAAAGAGGCGGCAATGTTGGGTAAGGGCTCGGGGGCATACCTGTCCTGGAAATAGAAAAAAAGTGCCCAGATAACACTCGGTACGAAGACGAGTGCGGCAAGGACAAGAAATCTTGACGTTGGCTCCCCTCCCAGGTGAGATGTGCGGCCCACGGCGTACATTATTGCCAGGAAGGCGATCTGAAAAAAGCTGTTCCAAAGACCCGTTCGCAGAGTCCTTTTGACTTTCATGGGAGTGGTTCTATCCTAAGCTAGCATAATCCAACACCCTTTTCAATTGATGTCCGTTTCAGGTTAGTCTTTTGAAATCCGGGGCTAAGTCATTCTTGGAGCCGGGTGATAGGGTAACGTAAGCAAGTTCAGTTTCGCCAGCGAGTAGACTTCATGCGGATAGGGGGCTATTCTTACTCTGAAGGCGAAGTTCCGAATACGTGGTCCCAGATAGGGGAGCTTACGCCGAAACGTTTATCCGGGCATTTGAAGTGGTGCTGCATGTGATTGAACTTGAGGAACTTGGCATATCTTCTTTTGATCTTGAAGTGATGGGTTCCGTAGTGGGTCATATCATAGATGATGTATCCGGCGATAAATCCGGAAAATGTGGGCGCAAGCCAATGGGTAGCTCCCAAGATCTTTACCCATACGAGATAGAAGAGACCATAAAAGAGAAATGCCAGGGGAATACTGGCCGCAGGGGGCATCACCAGACGGGTTTTACACATCGGCTGCGCATGATGGACGCCGTGGAAGAGAAATGCTATACGTTCCATACGTGGTGTTTTTGGGGGGAAGTGGAACACAAAGCGATGGAGGAGGTACTCGGCCAGTGTCCAGAGAAAAAGGCCAAGGGGGAATCCCAGCACGATAGAAAGTGGGAAGATTCCTCCTCCATCCAGGGAGACTGCCGCTAAATGTTCCCTTATGGCGATGTACATGAAGTAAACAGAAACAGGGATCCAGATGAGAGCGACAACGGCGGGATGGATGTGCGTGAAAAACTCGAGAAAATCCGATTTGAATAACCGCAGGGGTTCTTTATCTTGAACGATCTCATGGACTTGCGAATCCGTCATGGGGGTGCTCTCCTTTTAATAAACGGACTTCGTATTATAGCACAATCACCGTAAAAAAAGTGCCAGGCGCCTTTTCCAAGAGTGGAGCAAAAAAGTGCAAGAGGTCTTCGATTCCCAGGGAATCATGATTCTCTTCCCCCAGCATGTTGTGCATATGGCCACTGAAGGAGAGAATTAAATCCGAACAAATCGCACCCCATTTTTATTGAATTTGGATTCTTCTTGACCCTGGGAAAATAAAACGGTAGGATAATCCCTATTTATATGATATAAATTCAAGGCTTTAAATTTCCATCAAGAAAGGAGTTCCCGGAGTGACGAAAGCAGAAACATCATCTCACAAAGAATTGAGCCGGCGTCGTTTCCTCGGCAGTTCCGCCGCTGCCCTTGCTGGCGTAGGATTAATTGCTCGAAAGAAGCTTTTTGGAGCAAATTCTCCGGCTGAGGAGAATGAAGTGAAAATCAAGGAATACAGGATGCTGGGGCGCACAGGTTTCAAGGTTTCGGACATGGCGTTCGGATCAGGCGAACTGGCAGAGCCTGCACTCCTCGAGGCCATACTGGATGCGGGGATCAATTACATCGATACGGCCGAAGGTTACGGGAGAGGCCGCTCTGAGAGAATTATCGGAAGTGTCATAAAGAACCGCGACAGGAAGAAAATTTTTATCACGACAAAACTAGGCTTGAGAGGAGATCTCACAAAAGAGGCCATAAAAGGAAGAGCCCTCAAGTGTTTAGAGCGGCTTCAAACGGATTATGTCGACTGCCTGATGATCCACATGCCTTCTAAGGTGGAACAACTGAACACCGAAGGCTATCATGCGGCCTTCGAGGAGCTCAAGGCCGAAGGACGTGTGCGCTTTCGCGGCCTTTCCAACCACGGCGCGCAGTGGGGGGATGTCCCTGAAACGATGGAGAAGGTGCATCTGGCGGCCGCAGAGGATGGCCGGTTCGATGTGGCGCTCCTCGTCTATAATTTTCTCCAAAAGGACGAGGGCGAGAAGATCCTCAGGGCTTATAAGCAGAAAAATATCGGGGCCACGCTCATGAAGACCAATCCCGTGTTGAATTACATGGAAATGAAAGAACAGGCAGATCGGATGGAAGAAGAAGGCAGGGATATCTCGGAACGGTTGCAAAACCTCCTCGGGAGACTGAAAGGAAGGGCCGATGCCACTGAAGCTTTCCAGAAACGGTATGGCTTGAAGGGCTTCGACGAAGTCCGCAGCGCAGCCATGAAATATGTTCTCAGCAATCCCAATGTCAGTTGTGTCTGTCCCACGATCAAAAATTTCAGCGACTTGGAGTTCTACGGGAATCTATCCGGAGCCAGGTTCGACCTTAAGGCCGAGAAAACACTCGCCGCCTACAGGGCCGTCTATGGAGATCTTTATTGCCGTCATGGCTGCGACAAGTGCGAGTCCAGTTGTCCGCATAACGTCCCTGTCAACACGATCATGCGTTACAATCATTACTTTCGAGCGCAGGGCCGTGAGAAATCCTCTATGGTCAAATATGCGGCCCTTCCGCAGAATAAAGCCGATAAATGCTCGATCTGTTCCGGATACTGTGAAAGCTCCTGTCCTTATGGTGTGCCCATTCAGGGGTTGCTTGTGCTTGCCGATAGGAATCTGACTTTAGCTTAGTCTCAAAAATTGAGACTGCAATCAGGCTACTCAAAATATAAGGGATGCCCAACCTCTCTGCAGCATCGGACTTACTTTGCGTCAGGATCGTCTTCCATCAGGCCGAAGGGATTTCCCTCGGTATCCAGACACATGGCGAAATAGCCAACGCCAGGGATCGGCATTTTCGGTGCAATGATCTTTCCCCCGGCCGCCGTGATTTTTTCCAGAAATGCATCGACTGAATCTACTTCGATGGTGTTCGTCGTGGTTTCTGATGGCATTCTCCGTTTGGCGATACCACCATTGATTCCAGGCTCACTCTCGGGCCCTGTCGTAACCATCCAATAATCCATGGGGCCCTCCCATCTCTGGATCGACCAATCGAATACATCTGTGTAAAACTTTGCTGCACGTTCCGGGTCGTCAGCGCTGATGTCGAAGTGTACGACTCTTTTCATATTACCCTCCAAGATGTGTGTTTTTCCAATATATGGATACCTTATAGAAAAAGTCAACATTGTCTTGAGAAAAAATTTTTTTCTGTTGTTGGGGAAACACAATGAAGTAAGGCTGTTACCCGGTAAAGCTTGATCATGTATAATAGATGACTGTTAATAGGAAAATACCGCTTGAATTTTTGGAATGCGGTTAATCCAAAGAGAGTTCGATAACTTGAGGTGAAAGAGAACATGCATGCCAAAGAAGACCTCAAGAGGATTCTCCAGCGGATCGACGGCAAGGGCTATAAGGCCTACAAGGATATCGAGGGTTCTTTCAATTTTGGGGAGTACCAGCTCTTTGTCGACCGCGCCCAGGGCGATCCCTTCGCCTCGCCCAGCCATGTGAGAGCCAGGGTGCATTCTGATGTTGCCGGTTTTCCTGATGAGACGTATAAAGGGCGAAGCCGCGCAATCGCTCTCCGTGATTACATCACGCGGGCCTTCTACCGTGCGTGCCAGAAGTACTGCCGCGGGAATCGGGGAACGGGAAACAGCGGGACGATCGCCATCGACCGGCCGGGCCAGGAGATCCTCGAGCGCACTTCTGCGTTTGTGCTCCCATCATGGATCGAAGCTCGATTTGTAGTGGGGCTGCCTGCTTTCGGGCGAAGGATCGCCGGCCGTCATGCCGAATCCATTTTTTTCGAAGAAATCCCCAGGATCGTCAGAGCAGCGTTGCTGCATAAAAATCTTGATCCCGACGGTCTCATCACGCATATCAAAACCGCAGAGGATGCAGATGCCCTCAGAGAAAACCTGGACGGACTGGGAATCGTCGCCTTTGTGGCCGATGGTGCGATCCTTCCTAGAGCGAGCGGGATCGATCCTTCGCCTCTCACAAAGGGAAAGATTGTGCCTTTCCGGTCACCCAAATCCCTTCAGGTCGAAATGACACGACCGAACTTCGGCCCCGTAACAGGAATGGGAATACCCAAAGGTGTGAACCTCATCGTTGGCGGTGGCTATCACGGCAAATCGACTCTGCTCAATGCCCTTGAGATGGGAGTGTACAACCACATCCCCGGAGATGGGCGCGAGTGTGTCGTTACGAACTCAAGCGCGATAAAAATAAGGGCAGAGGATGGCCGCCGCATAGAAAAGGTGGATATTTCCCCCTTTATCACCAATCTCCCCTTCGGGCGAAAGACTCAGGAATTTTCTACCGAGGATGCAAGCGGAAGCACATCGCAGGCCGCAAACACCATGGAGGCGTTGGAGGCTGGCGCTCAGGTTCTTCTCATCGATGAGGACACATCTGCCACGAATTTTATGATCAGGGACCACAGGATGCAGGAGCTCGTATCCAAAGAACGGGAACCCATAACCCCTTTCATCGATAAAATACGCCAGCTCTCCAAAGACCTGGGTGTGTCCACGATTTTGGTTATCGGTGGCTCTGGGGATTATTTCGATGTGGCGGATAATGTGATCTGTATGGTCGAGTACATTCCCTACGATATGACCCAAAAAGCTCTGGAAATCGCCGAGAAATACAAAGCGGAGCGCCAAAAAGAAGGAGGGGAATTTTTCGGAGGGATTACGCACAGAATTCCGCTCTCCGGAAGCTTCGATTCCAGCAAAGGACGGAGAGATGTTAAAATAGCGGCTAAAGGTCTAAAAACCATTCTCTTCGGCAGACACCCCATCGACCTCGCCGCCATAGAACAGCTCGTCGATCCCAGCCAGACCAGGGCACTCGGGGATGCCATTCGTTATGCCACACAATTTATGGACGGGAAGAGAACATTGGCCGAAGTATTAGAGGCCGTTCTTCTTGATATCGATAAAAAAGGCCTGGATGTGTTGAGCTCAAGACCTATCGGAGATTATGCCGAATTCCGGGGACTGGAACTGGCCGCTGCGATAAACCGTCTGCGTACACTGGCCGTCCGGCAGAAAACTGGCCGGGAAGACCTCGTTCGATCCTAATGCCGGGTCGGGCTTCGCTCGTCTTCTGTAATGGCCTTCCCTCACATCCCCATTCGGGAGATGTCCCATGCCCGCATGGAGCCCTTCTCACGGTTTTCTCCACCACACAATTGGATCACTCAATAACGCACGGAGCGTATTTGCCACCACGGTTCTGGAATTTTATCTAACCCCGCTTGAGATTAGTATTTCACCGAGGAATAGGTTATAGTAGTGGAGTCTGATAACCGCGACCCCATCAAAGGAGGACACACATGGATTTCAAGCGCCTCTCGTTCTCTGATGCCCCTTTGATCAAGGTGCCCCCTCCCGGTCCCAAATCCCAGGAATACCTGGATTTCCAGTCAAACACCGAGGGAGCTGCTGTCTCTTATCCGAAAGGCTTACCCATGGCACTCCACAAGGCCATGGGGGCCACGGTGATGGATGTGGATGGCAATGTGTACATCGATTTTTTTGGGGGCGCCGGAGTCATGAATGTCGGTCACTCCAATCCTGATGTCAAAAAGGCGGCTAGCTATCAACTCGAAAGGATCACGCACACATTGGATGTGCCCAGTCCCGCCCGACAGACTTTGGTTAAACTGCTCTTTCAAGTGCTCCCCACAGAGATCGAGAAGGTCTTTTTCGGCGGCCCCACAGGGACGGATGCGGTTGAAGCAGCCATGAAGCTCGCCAAATACAACGCAGGCCGGATCCCGATGATCGCTTTTGAGGGAGCTTACCATGGGATGGCTGCAGGTGCTCTCTCGCTCTCGAGTGGACTCCAGTTCAAGGAGGATTTTTACCCGCTCCTTCCCGAGGTGCATTTTGTGCCGTACGCTTACTGTTACCGCTGTGTGTACGGACAAAAACCGGAGACATGCGACCTCGAATGCGCCAAGTACCTGGAGCACGTGCTCGAGGATCCGCACTCGGGAGTGGGGAAACCCGCCGCCATTATTGCCGAGGCCATCCAAGGGGAAGGGGGATCCATCGTTCCTCCTGAGGGATTTATCCCCAAAGTCAGAGAGATCTGCGACCGTTACGATATTCTGTTGATCCTCGATGAGATCCAGGCAGGTTTCTGCCGGACCGGAAAGATGTTCTCTCTCGAGCACACGGGGACCGTCCCGGATATAATGACCATGAGCAAGGCTCTTGGCGGCCTGGGATTCCCCATTTCTTGTGTCGCTTATAAGAAGAAGCTCGACACGTGGACACCGGGAAAACATATCGGTACGTTCAGGGGAAATGTTTTGGCCTATGCCGCGGGGACCGCGGGGCTGAGGTTTATGCTCGACCACAATCTCGCCGAACATTCTGCGAATCTGGGCCAGACCATGCTTTCCTGGCTGAAGGAGATCGAATCCGACTCCGAGATCCTCGGCGAAGCACGGGGTCAGGGACTCATGTTGGGAGCGGAGATAGTGATGGATAAGGATTCCAAGGAGCCGGCTCCAGAATTAGCGGCTAAAGTGAGATCGATCTGTCACCGTCACGGCCTATTGATCGAGATCGGCGGCCATTACAACAACGTGGCGCGATTCCTTCCTCCTCTGGTATTGACTGAAGAGCTGGCGCTCAAAGGGATCGAGATCTTCGAAGATGCTGTCCGCAGTACAGAAAAGACCTTGTGAGCCGCAACGCCTATTGATCTGAAGGAATCCCTTTCAGGTATTTATCTAAAAAATCGAGGATGGCTTTGTAGGCTTCGATCTCATTCGCTCTATTAGTGAAGCCGTGTCCCTCGTCTTCGAAGAGCACATACTCGACCGGCACACCTTTTTTCTTCACGGCCTCAACGATATCATCCGATTCCACCTGGATCACTCTGGGATCATTGGCTCCCTGGAGAACCATGAGAGGTCGGATAATTTTTTCAGAGTGAAAGAGCGGAGATTTAGCGCGTAACATCTCCCGGTCCTTTTGGGGATCTCCCAACTCCTC
>JASFPP010000104.1:0-13282 GCA_050115915.1 Candidatus Aminicenantota bacterium | reverse complement strand
CAATCAAGCGAATTCCAAGTGGCTTCCACCGTGCTAGGAAGACTCTTTTTACCATAGTGATACAAGGTCCATTATTATGGCCTTTACCGTACTTAAAACAAAATGAGTTCCAAGTGGAAGATCCGATCATTATCTACGAGGTCATGAATGCCTCAACGGCCCGCTGACGGGATTTTTCCACTTGGTACTGATGATTCATAATAGCATCGGTAATCTTTGCCCGATTTAATCACTCCATAGGCCACACGAGCCATCTTTGCCGCGATGGCGGTATAGGCCTTGCGTTTTAGATCCGGATTGCCAGGATCCGATTTAGTATAATTTTCGTATTTCCTCCTAAATGTGTTCTCCCGCATTCGAATGGCAACCGTTCCTGCCATCCAGAAGACACACCGAAGGCGTGCATTGCCAAACTTGGAAAGCTTGCTTATTCCCCGGAAATTACCCGACTGTTGGGTCGATAGACTGAGCCCACAGTACTTCAAAAACTTCTTATAGTGACTAAAGCGTCTAAGATCCCCTGCCTCAGCCAGTATGGTCAAAGCTATCACAGGCCCTATGCCTGGAATGGTCCGGAGACGGTTGTAGTCGGAGTTGTCTTTAAGGTACAGGTTCGCACGTTCTTCGATAGATTGGCGTAATCGGTAGAGATCCTGGTGTTCCTGGAGCGCTATCCGAAACATACGCATGGCCTCAGAATCCTCTGCGACTGGAAGCCCGATACTCGAAGCTGCTGTTTCATAAAAATCAATAAGCCATTTTGACTTATTCTCCTTCCTCCCCACCAAAACTTTGGCTGTATTTCAATACAGAAGCTGGATTGGGGAAGCGGAGTAAAAGAGAGGAATACCACTCAGCTCTTGAAGTGTGGAAGTACTTTTGTGCCTCAGGGAAGTACAATGGCAGGAAATGTGTCATTATACTGTGTTGTACGCGCATCTTCCTCTGGGATACTTGATAATAGGTCTTCGAGATCTCCTGGATGTCGTTGATTCGTTGGATCAATGGGTCATAATATGTTTGTGTTAGCCCGGTATTGAGCATATGGAGGATGACCTGAGCATCTTTGGGATCATTCTTGTCCCAGGAGTTATACATGGCTTCCCGTGTCCGAGCTGCTGCCACTGATGATACAAGCTTCAACTCAAAGCCCTCCTGCTGGAGATAATAGGCAAACGGTCTGTGGTAGTTTCCCGTTGCTTCAAGCCCGATCACACAAGGGAATCCCAAGCTTTTAAGATAAGCTGAGAACTTCTGGTAATCACTCAGCTTGTTAGCAACGATAAACTTTTTCCGGTTTCCTTTCGGGAACTGGATCAATACAGCATTGCGTTGTTTTGCGATATCGATCGCTACCAAAACCTTTACTCCCGTGTTACCATACGATTGAGTCATAATCGGTACCTCCCTTAGGTTGAGTTGTGATCTACCTATTTTATGGGATCGGATATCCGATTGTGACTCCTTTTTTGTTCCTTCTCGATATACTACGGGCCTGAATTTACAGCCAAAGCAGTCAGAGATTGGCTGGCTGATATCGGAGCCAGCACATTATTTATCGAGCCATGGAGCCCCTGGGAAAATGATTATGTTGAATCATTTATTGGGAAACTTAGGGATGAGTCGCTTAATGGAGAGATCTTTGATACGTTATTGGAGGCCCAGTTGATCATAGAGAGCTGGAGAAGGGAATATAATCAGTTCCGGCCACACAGCTCGCTCGGAGACTTGACACCACAGCAGTTTGCCGAGCAGTTTGAAAGCCAGAAACCTAACTTTTTGGCTGGTACAGTTTTTGGGTAAGGGTCCGGAGCTCTGTGTTCTAACTTTGCAGTTGTAACAATGTCGGGGGTGGGCAGATCATTAGAGCTGCCTCAAATGCATTTTTTATCTTGCTCATTCTTTTTTCCCCTCCAGTTGATTGACCTTTTCCTGGATCTCTTTCTGATCGGGGTCAAGCTCGAGCGATTTTTTCCAGGCAACCAAAGCGTCTTCCCGGTTTCCCATCTGGAAATGACATTCCCCGAGGTCGTTAAGAATCCTCAGATTCGTCCCGAAATAAGCCAGATAAGCCTGGAAGCTCTCAACGGCCTGGGCGTACTGTCCGAGAATCATGTAGCTCCGTCCGATAAGGTTGTAGGCCGCATGCTGGGGATTTTCTCCCTGGACGAAGGGTAAAAGAATATCCAGGACTTCCTGCTGTCTCCGGAGCTGGAAAAGAACCTGGGCGAATCCGAGCGCGTACTGAAAATTGAGCGGCTCTTTCCTGTAGGCTCTTTCTAACAGTGTTTTAGCTGTCTGGACCTGCCCCTTGTTGAAATGCTGCCCCCCCAGGATGTATTCGTAAACCGCGTTGTCGGCCGGCGCCAACAATTCGGTACTGATGAAAGGCCGGGGGAGTGAAAGCCGGTGCGATATGTAAAAGAACTTCTGTTCGAAGAGAACTTCATTCCCATCACTGTTCTGCACGGAGGCTCTGACGCCATAATTTGCCGGAGACATCTCTGTGAGGGGGAAAGATGTCAAAAACTTATCGTCTTGAGGCCAGAGTGCGCCTTCTCTTATCTGCTCCTGGATGATCTCATCACTCTTTGTTATGGTCACTTTGACTTTTCCACCCGAACGGATGCCTTCCGGGACACCGTATAACTCGAAGTACACGTGGAGGTTTTCCGCCTTGGAAAAGTCTCTTTTTGGGGAGATATACATCTGCTGGTCTTTCACTTTGAACGGCTTGATCTGGCCGACATAGGGGGATTGTTTTTTACTGTGGGCGAGGCATAGAGGACTCATCTGGAATTTGGCAGAGGACGGGATGGCGATTTGTTTTTCGAAGGATGTGAATTCCATGGATACTTTGTTTTTTATCAGAAGATGGAAGTTGTATGTCCCTCCCACCATCGGAAATGCATCTTGATAGCAGAAAAGCTTTGACTTGATCTGTTCGAATTGGTTGCTGTTGAATTTGAGTGGCAGGGATTTATCGAATTGAAATATGGTTTTTCCTTCAACGTCGGTTACCTGGCCGCTAATCTCGAGAGTGGTGTGATAGGAATCCTCGTACAATTCCAGGGATAGTCTTTTAGGTTCGATAAGATAATGCACCAGGAACATTCCCTGCTCTTCCTGAATGGTCTGGACAAAGGAATCGTTCCCGATATAATTTGCGGTATACTCCACCTCGATTATATCTTTGTACTTCAACAGTTTTTCTGCATATTCATCCTCGACCTTTTTGGGGGTTTCAAAGATCCGGGATATCAGAATATCCGAAGCCATGGAAGGACTGGTAAGGCTTGTTTGATCGTGAGGGATCAGTGACAAGGAGACTTTTGCAATGCTAGGGTTTACTTCATAAAGCTGTTTGTATGCGGCTTCGATGTCGATCCGGTCCTCGGCGAAAAAGCGCAACAGTTTGTAAGGTCCATGGACAATGGGGCTGTAGATTTCCCAGTCACTGAATTCTTCCTGCCTGAAGAACACAACATTAAAGGAGTTCGGAAGTCCGAGGTCCATTTTTCCCTGGTAGAACCAGATAATCGTGGGCCTTACTTCTGTTTCGTTTTCGTACCGTTCGATAGAGTTGGGTTCTCCCAGGATGATATAAATGCGCCCCATTTCTGTCTGCCATCCTTCCCCAGGGGTGTCTCGGCCGAACATCTTGTTCGCATACGCGATTCTCTGGTAGTGCTCGGTCTTGAATTCGTTTTCGGGGGTAGAGGGATTGGGGTCGCGGATCTTCCAGAAGGCATCCATAAAGATCTGTCTTTCCCTGTCCGTTTCCAACTGAAGGAAGATGTCTTTCTCTTTGGACGAGATGATGTAGACGACTTCCTTTTCGAGCCATTTTTGAAACATAGGAGAGAGCTCTTCAGGCTTTTTTTTGGTCTGGCTGCCCCAGCAGAGATGGGGCATAACAAAGCCAAATAAAAGAATAACCGGCAGAAATTTCCTCATAAGAGTTCCATTTCAATTTTATCTGAATGGAGCCGAATCTTCAACCAAACGATCTTTTTTAGGAATAGTCTCAGACCCGAATAAAGAGATGTCAAAAAATGCGAGCGGTGTTGATCGGCTCTATTCGGCCTCGACCGTAAAGTCTATCGACTTTGTGACTGTTTTCCCGGAGATATTGCACTTGAGTTCGATCTTTAATACATAGGCACCGGGTTCCAGATCCTTCTGCTCTTTTTTCTCTGACACCTGCTCCCCTTCCTGTGTTTGAATAACGACAGTCTTTTTAAGCGGGAGCGGCTGACTGACGATTGGAGCGTCATATTTGGTTCCTGCGAATTTGATAATGGCCTCATCCTCTTTCATCACTGAGTAAGTCGCATCGATGTCGAACTGATTGGCCTCATTCGGCTGGGCACCAAAAATAAAAAAGAAGATATCCAGATTATCACCCTTTTTGAACGAGTTTTCGAGATTTGGGGTGATTTGAAGGACAGCATATGTGAAATAGTCTTTGTGGATCTCTGCCTTCATCTCCGCAGAAGACATCCGGTTCAGCTGTTTGGCAAAAAAGATGGGCGTTGTTTCGAGAGCATCTGTGAATGTGGCGGGATTCGGGAGGGTAAATTCGAAGTACTGTGTTCCGATCTTTTCCAGCTCGAATGAAGTGATTGCCATAGAGAGCAGATACTTTCCTGGTGGCAGAGGATACCCCGTCGTATAAATGCCTTCCTCTTCGGGATTGTAAGAGGATCCATCCGCTTGTAGTTGCACAGGAATGTAGATCTCCTTGACAAAATCACCGTCCAGTTGGTTGAATTGAAGGAAACAATGGGCTTTGGATTGAAGTTGCGGTTTCTCTGGTTCTTCGGCGGCTTCTGCCTCTTTTTTCTCAGGGGTTCCTCCTACAGAGGTTAAAGGGGTAAAACCGAGGTCCGCATTTTTCACCTTAAAGAAGAACACTGTGTGTACGTTTTGACGGGCCGGAAGGTAAAGGTGTTTGAATATGGTAAAAGGTATGTCCAGTCGTGCTTCCCGGCTATCCATCCCCGCATCGAAGACTTCCTTGACTTCCTTGGGAATGTAGACCGCCTCGGCCTGTTTCTTTTCCTGTTCCTCTTGTGCGGTAAGACACGGAGCTAAAACGAAGCTCAAGATGAGTCCAGCAAACAGGATCGTGCAGGTGAAAGTTTTTGTTTTCATGATGCCTCCTCGAGAACAACTGTACTGCTCTCATAAATCATTGATTTGAATTTCGTTCTCGGGTGAAATTCAAATTTTGAAAAATATACTATAGCAGAACTCCGCGTTTTTTTCTACTGCTAATCCATTATTTTGGCGTCCGAGATTAGCGTCTTCTCTGGTACTTATTGACCGCGTTTTGGTGCTCTCTGAAAGATCGGCTGAAGTGATGACTCCCGTCGTTTTTGGAGACAAAATACAGGTAATCGACATCTTCCGGGAAGAGGGCAGCTTCGAGAGAGCCCTTCCCTGGATTGGCGATAGGACCGGGTGGCAGCCCGCCGTAAAGATAGGTGTTGTAAGGTGTGTCGAGCATCAAGTCCCTCGTTCTCAGCCGCCCTTTGAAGAGTCCCTCCTCTTTCAGGGCATAGATAATGGTGGGATCACAATCGAGCTTCATCCCTATGCGCAGACGGTTATGGAATACCCCCGAGATCAAACCTCTTTCTTCCGGACGGGATGTTTCCTTTTCTATGAGGGAGGCCAGGATGATGATTTCCCTTATAGTCCTATCGAGCTCTTTAGCTCTCTTTATCCATGTCTCGTCGAACACCTTTCGGAACTGAACGATCATCGCGGTCCCGATCGCCTCTGCATCGGGATTTTTTGGGAAAGAGTACGTCTCTGGAAAAAGGTATCCCTCTAAATTTCTGGCTTCAGGATCCAGGTCCGCAACGAGACTTATGTTATCGCTCGCTTTGAGGAATTCTTCATAGGCTATGGAAAGTGTCGATTCGAGATGCCTTGCTATTTCTCTACGCGTGAGCCCTTCGGGGATGGTAATCGGATATAGTTTGACTTTTCCCTCCTTGAGTACCAACAGGATGTTTTTTGGGGAGATTGGGAGCTCTATCGTATACTCTCCCGCCTTCAAGCTTTGTCCAGAGTAAAACAGCGTGTATCCAAGGACAAAGGCTGAGTCAGATCGAATGAGGCTCTGATCTTCTAGATTCCGGGCGATATCCCTAACCGTTTCTCCGCCTTTGATTTCGAATGTGACGACTTCAGAGGGCCCCTTGGGAGTAGATGCAAACTTAAAGGAAAACCAGCTCCCCCACAGAAGAACCAAGAGGAGAAAGGCAAACAGAATCCATTTAGCGGTTTTCAGGAACATGGGAAGCGCCTCTCTCGCTTTCCAGATAATCGGACAGGATGATGGTCGCCGCAACCTGGTCTTTGAGCTTCTTTTTTTTCCGGCCATCCATCTTCTGTTCGTGCAGAACCTGAAGGGCCTGTTTGGTCGTGAGACGTTCGTCCCAAAAAACGACGGGCAACCCCAGTGTCTTTTCCAGCCATCGGGCGAATTTTCGTGTTTTTTCGGCCCTCGGGCCTTCGCTTCCGTTCATCTGCAACGGAAGTCCGATGACGATCTTGGTCACTTCCTTGTGTTTGACAAGGTCCTTGAAGTACACAGCGTCTTCGTTCCTGCTTTTGACTTCGTAGCGGCCGATGGCCTGGGCGGTGATGCGGAGCTTGTCGCTTAAAGCAAGACCGATACTCCTATCCCCATAATCTATACCTAGGATTCTCATACAGTGAAGGTCCTTTCGCCCTTTTTTTTCTTTCTCTGTCTTTCGATGGCAAGGGTGATGAGTTCTGTGACGAGCTTGGGGAAAGGCAGGCCGCTCGTTTCCCAGAGCTTGGGATACATGCTGATCTCCGTAAATCCGGGAATCGTGTTGAGCTCGTTCAGATAGATCTTCTCCGTCCGCTCTTCGAGAAAAAAGTCCACGCGAGCCATGCCCGAACAGTCTATACATTTGAAGGCTTTGATGGAGATCTTCTGGATGTCTTCCACGACCTTTTGCGGACAATCGGCGGGAATACCGAACGTTGTTTTTCCGTCGATGTATTTGTCTTTGTAATCATAGAATTCATTGAAGGGGATGATCTCCCCCGGCAGGGAGGCCTTCGGATGATCATTGCCGAGGACGCTGCATTCCAGCTCCCGGCCCTGGATCCCTTCTTCGATGAGGATTTTCCAGTCGTACAAAAAAGCGTCTTTGATGGCCTGTGTTGAATGCGCAAAATCCTTGACTTTTGTGATCCCCACACTCGACCCTAAATTGGCCGGTTTGACGAAAAAGGGAAGGGAGACTGTGCGGGGAATCTGGTTGAGTATCGCATGGGGATCTCTTTCCCAATCGACTTCCTTAACGACGATATGATCGACGACCGGCAGATTTTGGGCTTTAAAAAGTGTTTTGGCCACGGCTTTATCCATCCCTGCGGACGAAGCCAATACGGTCGCTCCCACATAGGGGACGTCAGCCATCTCGAAAAAACCCTGGATCGTGCCGTCTTCACCGTAAGGCCCGTGTAAAACAGGGAAATACACATCCGCCTCCACATAAGGTTCTTTGGGGCCCTTTCCCCAGGGGAGGAAGGAAAAAAAGGTGCCAGAATTGAGATCATCCGGCGAAAGAAGCGGGGAATCGACAACTCTCCAATTCCCCTCTTTATTGATAAAGACAGATGTAACATCGTATGTGTCAGGCGCGAGATTCTTGAAAATCGCCTGTGCCGAGAGGAGAGAGACTTCATGCTCGGCAGAGCGTCCACCGAAGAGAATACAGATTTTTGTCTTTTTCATTTTGTCCAGGTGGATTTTATTGTATAGGAATCGTTATTCTGTGTCTACAGCTCCTGGCTTTAAAACACACACAAGTTTGGAGTGTATGTCCTCCACCATCAACGCGTTAAGGCCACGCACCCCACCCATTCAGAAAGGTTGAGGCGTCGTTCCATGAAGATGTAATAAATCAGCGGCTTTTATGAATGGCAGTTTTTCAGTATTGACAGGGGTTTTACGACTCAATATAATAGGTGCAACATTGTATAAGACTATTCTGGCAATTGGTGAAAGAAAGAGGGGATTGTCTTTCCAAAAAAAAGAATCGCTCTTCCTTTCCTGGAATGCCAACATTCTTCTTGCACCAAGAAGAGATGCGTTTCATTTAGCGACCACAAGGAGGCTGGGATGAAAAACAAAATTCTAATCTTTGTATGCATTGGCGTGTTCATTTTGTGTTCCCTTAGCACTATGGCAGAAACCAAGAAACTCCGGGAGATCGGAAGGTATAAATTTGCAAACATCGAAGAAGTCGTTCCCCCGGCGGATGCGATGAAGCTTCTTGTCGATAAATATGCGGATGACATCCAGAACGGATTTAACATGGCTGGACATGGAGATCTGTATGCCCCTTTTATGGACGAGGTCAAACAGGCAGCCTTTGTGGAGAGAGACCTGGCCGTTGGAGATACGATCGAGTGGATGCTCTTCCGTTCAGGAGGCAAGATCAAGTTAACGGAAGACCTAGAGTGGGCGGGAGATGCGGCCTTGCCGGTTTTGGCGTTTACAGTAGTTGACAACAACAAAACGTATGAATTCATCATGCCCAGGGCTTGCGGAAACATTGCGCTGCAAAAAGTGACCGAAGGCGTTCCCAAACCTACGGAAACTCCTTATCAGGAAGAGCAGGAAGAAGATCTGTATCAGATCGAGAAGGCCAAGATTTATCAGGATATTTACGCACTGCTTTCTGAAACAGATCTCTATTGCTCCATTTTTATAATGGACGACCCGGCCCCGGAGATGGTTATAATCGGAGCAGAAAGAGGCTGGGAACGGACAATGATCACGGATGGAGAAGTTGTGTATCTGAACAAGGGCAGAAACGATGGCCTGGAAACAGGACAGTTATTTTTAATTTTCGAAATCCCCAGGGAAATCCCCGGGTATGGTCCACTGGCTGTTAAGAGAGGCCGGGCTCGTATTGTAGACCTAGAAGATACCCGCTGTTCAGCTAAAATAGAAAAGGCCTGTGGCCCAGTGATGAAGGGGAATTATCTTGTGCCCTTCGAAGAGAAGGAAAGCCGGTTGGGCAAAGACCTTGGTTACGATGTCCCCCCGCATAAAGCCGATGGTCTGGACGGGACTGTCGTCTATCTTGAGACCGAGTTCAACCAGATAGGAACGGGTTATTGGGCGATCCTCGACCTTGGTGAGGAAGATGGTGTTCAAGTCGGGCAGCAGCTGATCATCTACAGAGAGGAAGAAAAAGACGCCCCTCTCTATATTTTCGGAAATGTTGTCATCATCGATGTCCAGCAGAGATCGTGCACTGTAAAATCGCTCTCGGCTAGAGATGCCATCCGGATGGGAGATCTTGTGATGTCCCGGCCCACGAGATAGATTAGTCTTTCAGCCTTATTTATACTAAACAGGTTTTATTTATTCCTCCAGACTGTACATTATTTATGAAATTTTATGCAGGCGGAGTTCCAGAGATATCCCATTTCAGGAGTATTGACAGATATAGCCGTTTTTGTTAGTTTAATCGAGCGCCATCAAGGATTTCGTTTGAGCGGGCGTAGTTCAGTGGTAGAACGTCTGCTTGCCAAGCAGAAGGTCGTGGGTTCAAATCCCATCGTCCGCTCCAGATAATCCCCTGATTTTAAACCTATTCCTCATTTCCACAGTTTGACCATTTTTAGCTAAATCCACAATCCATCTCTGTTTGATTCTAACCCCATAAATTTATGCGCTATCCTCTGCAACGAAGGGGACCATGACTACCATCTGCCCCAAGTGTAAGAGCCTCTGGGGCTGTTTTCTGTCTAATCGGGTACAAGTCTATCTTGAACCTATAAATTTGGTAACTTTGGCTGAATTGTGTCAATTTTTGAGTCGTTGCCTTGACATTTTAAATATGGTACTTTTGTTCCAGGATGTCACTAGGTGGAAAATACTGAAAATTGTGAAGGATTTGGAGAAGGGCCAAAAAGGAAATTCCCAGGAAACCGCGACTCCTGGAAATCCGTCAAAGCCTGAAATGGTGGTGTGGAGCGAGCTTCTGTCCATAAGGGTTCTATTCGAATACCTCTTCGGGCAACGGTGGAGGAGCAGGACCCAGATGATCTCTATCTAATAGGAGGAGGATTCATGAAATATCGTATAATGCCAATTTTCGCTCTGGCATTAATTATTCTCGCGAACGCCCTTGTGCTGCAAGAAGAGCCCGACACGTGCCTCATGCTCATTGCTGAAAATCTCGGGAAGGGGGGCGCAAATTTTTACCTCTATCACCTCTTCTCCCGGAACGCGGTCTCCATCGAGAAAGGCGATGTCTTCGAGTACGAGATCTACCTCCTCGATGACCTGCCTGAGAAGAAAGGAGGCGTGGACATCTGGTTCGCTGGCGGACAGCCTGCTCTCCGCGATGTGGTCTACAAAGGGAAAAGGATCAAGGACCAGAACGGGATCACTGCCCACGGCGACGGCGTGCTCGGGCCCGCGGATGGAAAGTGGTATCAGAGGTCCTTTCCCCTCGATGCGGCTGCAGGATGGACGAGCAGGCAGTGGCACCTTGTCAGTGAAGGAGACCGACCGGGGTGCTACGTCCAATTCGTGGACAATATCCGCATACGGCGGGCGTCCGGAGAGGTGATCGCCATCTACGAGAACGGCGATCCTCCTGTCAACGAACCAGGGATCACCCTCGGGTACAGCACGTATTCTTCCCTGCAAAGCGTGGAGCGAAGCCTGGTTGACAGCCCGGCTCCGGAGAGGACGCTCAAAGAGGAGGTGGCCCACATTAGAGCTCGGGGCCGGCGGATCACTGCACTAGCGGATTTGAAGACGGAAATAGAAGTTGTGCAGGCGATACTCGAGAGGGATATGGGCCCATCCCCTGAAGGCTTCGAGGAGGAGGTTGCATCCATCCTGGAAAACCTCGATACCGCCCTGGAAGATGGCGAACGGTTCCAAACGCTTCTCGCCAGGCTACAAGAGGTGCTGTCCTCGGCAAAGCCTATCATGAAAAAATACACGGGCCATCTGGTGGGACATGCCCATATTGATCTCCAGTGGTTATGGGAATGGCCTGAAACTGTCGAGGTTTGCCGGGACACATTCGGACAGGCGGTTCGGTTCATGGAATCGTACGAGGGGTACACCTTCACCCAGTCCTCCACGGCACTCTACGCGGCCACGGAGGAGCACTTCCCGCAGCTGTTCGCAAAGATCAAGCATTACGTCGCAAAAGGGCAGTGGGAAATCGTGGGGGGACGGATCTGCGAAGGGGATCAGCACATGATCTCCCCGGAGAGTCATGCCAGGCATTTTCTATACGGTCAGCGGTATTTCCGGGAACGCTTCGGCCGGGATGCGAGAGTAGGATGGGAGCCCGACACGTTTGGCCATACGGCGCAGATGCCCCAGATTCTCAAGCTTGGGGGATGCGAGGCGGTCTACTTCTGCCGAGGTGGGGACAACGTACCCCTCTTCTGGTGGGAGGCGCTCGACGGCACACGGATTCTGGCTTTCGATGAAACTGCAACGGGGACCTGGTACAACGCCAGTGTCAGCAGAATCCAGCTCAAGGAGCTGAGCGATTTTCTAAAGCGCTACGGCAGCCCTGATGCGCTTTTGGTCTACGGTGTGGGCAACCATGGCGGGGGGCCGACTCGGGAGCATATCGAATCCGCACTGGACATGCAGAGCAGGCCTCACAACCCGCGTCTTGCTTTTTCGACAGCCACGGCGTTTTTCGACGCCGTCAGGAAGAAAGTGGACCTCGAAAAAATCCCTTCCCTGAAGAAGGAACTAAATAACCGGTCGACTGGGCCATTCTTTGGCACCTACACGAGCCATGGCGACGTGAAGCGGTGGAACCGCGACGCCGAGTCCGCGGCCGAATCGGCCGAGGTGCTGGCAACCGTGGCATCCTTTCATGGTTTCCCGTACCCCGGGGAAACTTTCCGCAAGATCTGGGAAGACATCACTTGGAATCAACACCACGATACCCTGTCTGGCACCTCAATCAATCCCTCCTATGCGAAGAGTCGTTCCATGTATGGAAAGGCAATCGAAAAGAGCCGCGTCATCGGAAACGAGGCACTCCGGCACATTGCAGGCATTGACTCCGGCACCGGCTCCGCGGAAGGGAAACAAGCGCTGCTCGTCTTCAATCCCCTCTGCTGGGATCGGGATAGCCTGGTGACTTTTGATCTGGAGCAAGTTCCGGAGCCGGGCAAAGCACTATCGGCTGTTGGGCCGGATGGCCGGGCAACACCTGTTCAGGTAATCAACGGGGAAGGAGGCAGCCAAGGCCTTTTCCTGGCAAAGAATCTGCCTTCCATGGGTTACGCCTCCTTTCTTATTACATCCAAGGTGACTGCGTCGTCCAGCCCGCTCCGCGTCACGGATTCGCTTTTAGAAAACGATCGCCTCCGGCTCGAGATCGATCCCCATTCAGGTAAGATCACAAGCCTTCATCACAAGGCCTCGGGAAAAGAATTCCTCAAGCCCGGTGGATCTGCCCGGTTGGAGGTCCGCTTCGAGCGCCCCCACAGAATGAGCGCCTGGGTGATCGGTGAATTCCTCCCGTTAAGGGAGGAACCTCAAAAGGAAAAAATCACCGTAGTAGAACGCGGCCCGGTGAGAGCAACCCTGCGGATCGACAGCGACTTCGGTGCATCCGCCATCACCCAGTTCATCTCTCTGGTCCAGGAATCCGGTTTGGTGGAAGTCCAATGCGAGGTGGACTGGAAGGAAAAGGGTAGCCCGGACCGACCGGCTCCTTTCCTGAAAGCTGTGGTGGATACGGTCCTCGAGGAACCGGCCGCTTACTATGAAGTGCCCTTTGGCGCCGTTAGCCGCTCTGCTGAAGGACAGGAGGTGCCCGCCCTGAAGTGGGCCGATCTCGGCACAGCGGGCATGGGTTTGAGCCTCTTGAATGACTGCCGCCACGGCTACTCGGCGAAGGGCGGGATTCTTTCCCTGTCCCTGATCCGCTCTTCCTACGCACCGGACCCGGCAGCGGACGTGGGATTCCATCGTATCGGCTATGCGTTCTATCCCCATAGCGGCACCTGGCAGGAAGCGGCAACGGCCCGCCGCGCCGCGGAGTTCAACAAGCCGGTTTGGGTTCTCGATGTGCCAAAGAGCAGCCTCAAAATACTCGAGAGGAAAAGGTCCTACTTTTCCCATGACTCCGATTCCATTATGGTTACGGGACTGAAACGGTCGGAGGACGGTGACGCCGTAGTTTTCAGGTGCTACGAAGCCGAAGGAAGCGAAGCG
>JASFPP010000103.1:0-13287 GCA_050115915.1 Candidatus Aminicenantota bacterium | reverse complement strand
CAATGCTGGAGCACTTCTGAATGAAATTATGTTTCTTAAAGTACAAATAAGGCACACTGAAGGATAAAGGCGAAAAGGAGATAAATCATGGCACTCACGATCCCTCACTACATCGAAGCAGCAAGTATCCAAGATCCATCGATCCTCTATTTCTGGGATGACTGGAAACAAGTCGTAGAACCAATGGATAAAGATTTTCTTGCTCAACTTAAAGGCGTGACCCAAAGAGCAAATATTGGATTTACAAACGGGGCTGCCGAGTGGATTGTCCACCGCTTCGCGAAACTATGTGATAATCCCTTACCTCTCCAGTATCTCGAGGCAGCCTGGGCCATGATGGTAGATGTACGATATTGCGGTGCTGTCTGGGACGACTGTACAGACTCGGGAGCATGGACAGGACCGGTCCTCCGACCACTTGTACTATCCATGATTAGAGTCGAGTATAGTTTTGAAGCAATACTTGAGTATGGAAATCCCGAGATAAGCGGAGCTTGGATCACAAATCTTGCGAAATATGTTATAACCGATCCCGAACCTTACCTTAGGTGGCAGGATCACGTTATGGAAAAACTAAAGATCCTATACCCGCTTACCCTAAAAGATCAATTAGGGGAAATGGTTCCGCGGGAGGTGCTCGATCCTGACTTTGATTTCAAGGTTGAACAAACCGAGTTCTTGATCAATCAATTCCTGGATAGTTTGGATCACAAATCTAATCCTTTCCTCAATTCCCCAGAAGTAATGGTTGAACAAGGGTTTGAAGGCACGCCGTACGTGTTCGATATCGAAGCAGATCGCAAGTCAAGGCGGACGTAACCAAATAATGACTGAAAACGGGACTCTTCGGAATTCTCCGCCGAAGATCTCTGTCTTTGTCAAGAAAGGAGATACCAGCCAGCAGGAGTTCTCCTTTACGGAGTCCTTTTCTATCGGCCGTGATGAGGAGTGTGAGATCCAGGTGAGGGACTCCTCTGTCAGCCGGATCCACGCTGAGGTCTATTTCAGCGAAGGCCGCTGGTGGATCCGGGACCTCAACAGTGCCAACGGGACTCTTGTCGACGGTAAAAAAATCGACCGTTTGCCTCTCGTAAGGAGCACACGTATCGAGCTCGGCGCTGAAGGTCCTATGCTCGATTTTGAAATAAACGAGGTCACGGGAAGTATCACCATCCCTGCAAAAAAAGATCCCTCTGTTACACAATATGTTAAACAATACTTCAGTGATTCATCCGGAAAAGATGCAGGCGAACACACGATGTACCTCCGCAAAGCCTTCGCGCGTGTGCAGAAAAAACAGAGGGGAAAATACTTCATTATCATCGGAGCAACGGCCATCTTGCTCCTTATCGCTGCGACTGTCGTTGTCGTCCAGCACACAAAGCTCCAGAAACAGGAACAATACGCCATCGACCTTTTTTACGAAATGAAAAGCCTGGAACTGGAGATAGCGAAGTTAAAGGAACGTGTGAACGTCAGAGAGAGTGTTAGCCGGCTCGCCAAAATGAACGAAAACTATGACAGGTTTATCGATAATCTCGGATTATACAAGAGAAAAATGAGCCAGGAAGACAGGCTGATCATGAAAATGGCGAGTATTTTCGGGGAATGTGAGGTGAACATACCCGATAAACTCTTCGTTCAGGAAGTGAAAAAATACATCAAAAAATGGCAATCGACCGAAAAATTTGCGGCCGCGATCAAGACAGCCAGGCAAAACAGGTATACGGAGAGAATATATCGGACTATGCGGAGCCACAATCTTCCACCCCAATTCTTTTATCTGGCCCTGCAGGAAAGCAGTTTCGAGACCGATGCCTGTGGCCCACAAACCCGGTATGGGTATGCCAAAGGCATGTGGCAGTTTATACCGGATACAGGAAGGCAGTTCGGACTTCGTATAGGACCCCTCGCTCAATACAGGAGGCCAGATCCAGAGGACGAACGTCACGATTTCGCAAAATCGACCAAAGCTGCCGCTGAATATATCCGATCGATCTACAACACGCGTGCACAAGCTTCCGGACTGCTGGTGATGGCGTCTTACAATTGGGGGGAGCGGCGGGTCATCAGACTCATCGACCAAATGCCCGATAATCCCCGCGATAGGAATTTTTGGCGTCTTCTCGAAGACCACGTCGATCGCATCCCGAAACAAACGTATGACTATGTCTTCCGGATATTCTCTGCGGCTGTCATCGGAGAGAATCCCCGCTACTTTGGGTTCGAATTCAGCAATCCTCTGGAAGAAGTACAAATAAGCACATCCCGATGAAAAAAACACGGTTTCCATTTCTCCCCAGGCAAAAAAACAAATCTCTCGATCATCCATCGACAAGCCCCACAGGCCATGAAAAATCCGCCCCTGCCATAGAATACGCCAGCCTCTCAGATATTGGCCTCCGGCGCACCGTAAACCAAGATTGTTACGGAGTATACCCGGAGGACACTCAGTCTGTATCCAGCCCCAAAGGCCTACTTTTTATTATCGCAGATGGCTTAGGCGGCCATGTGAGCGGCAACACAGCAAGTGAAATGGCCGTTAAAATCGTTCAAGAAGAATACTTTAAAAACGACACCGAAAACATACCGGAAAGCCTGCGGAGAGCGTTTCAAAAAGCCAATAAACTCATTTGCGATGAGTTAAGCTGTTCCGATCCCTATTTAAAAATGGGAACGACCTGTTCTGCGCTGGTCCTGGCATCCGCGCATGGGTGCATCGCCCATGTCGGTGACAGTCAGATCCTTCATATCGTCAATAAAAAGATCACCCAGTTGACGCAAGACCATACGATCATCGCTGATCTGATGCGGCGCGGTGCCCTCACAGAAGCCGAAGCTCAAAAACATCCGGAAAAGAGGGTTTTGAGCCGTGCTTTAGGGATCGAGGCCGAAGTCCAGATAGACATTCTCGAAAAAATAAACCTCCAGGGCGAACAGAGCTTTGTCCTTTGTACGGACGGACTGTCAAAAGTCTCTCCTGAGGAGATCAAGGATGTCGTTCTCGCCGCATCGCCGGAGCAGGCCTGCCGCACGTTGGTCCAGATGGCCAATGACAGGGGCGGCAGCGACAATGTCACCGTTCAGGTCATAAAACTCCATTAAAATGAAATGCCCTAAGTGTGGATCCGATATCCTCTCGGGCAGCCGTTTCTGCAACACGTGCGGCTACAGAATGGGCATAGACGTCGAAGATCGCAAGACAACACAAACTCTCTATCCAACGGCATCGGGCCTTGAGCCCGGATCCACCTTTGCTGGAAGATACCGGATCATCAAAGAGCTGGGTAGAGGCGGCATGGGCACTGTCTATGAAGTCCAGGACAAAGATGTCAACGAAAAGATTGCAATCAAAGTTCTCAATCTCGATGTGTCTATCGATGCCACAACAACGGACCGTTTTCGGAACGAAATTATAATCGCCAGCAAAATAACCCATCCCAATGTCTGCCGTTTGTACGATTTTAAACAGGACGCAGGACTGAGCTACATCACCATGGAATATGTTCCCGGAGAAGACTTGAAGTCGATGATCAACAACGAGGGGCAGCTCAGTGTCAAAAAAACTCTCGATATCGCGAGACAGATCTGCGAAGGACTCTCTGCGGCGCACCGTTTGGGTATCGTGCACAGAGATCTCAAACCCCAGAATATTAGGGTTAACAGGCATAGTGAAGTCCGGATCATGGATTTTGGACTCGCACGGTCCATCGAGGCAAAGGGGATCACGGACACAGGAACCTTGATCGGTACACCGGAGTACATGTCCCCCGAACAAGCTATCGGCGGAGAGGCCGATCGACGCGCAGATATATACTCTTTGGGAGTCATCCTGTTTGAGATGCTGACCGGAACTCTCCCCTTTGAAGGAGAAACAGCCGCCAGCCTGGCACTGAAACACAAAACAGAGCCACCCCCCAATCCAAGAGTCATGAACAGCAAGATCCCCGAAGAGTTGAACGCGCTGATACTCAAATGCCTGGAAAAAAGCAGGAAGACACGATTCCAGGATGTGGAGGAAATCCTCGCTGAGCTAAAAAAAATCGAGGCGCATCTCACATCGCCAAAAAAATCGCCTCTGGTCAAAAGGACAACCGCCAAGATCCACGGAAGCGGGATGCCCAGCTACGCTGTCATCATGGGAATTATTCTGGGAGTCATGATCCTCATTACAGGTTTCTTGCTCATCCGGAACATAATCTTGGCAAAAAACGATAAGGGACTGAAACCCACGGGTCAGATGGGTTCGCTGAAGATTATTTCAGAACCGAGAGGAGCCGAGGTTTATGTGAATGACGATGAAGTGCCGAGAGGACTGACGCCCTTCGAAATCGAACTCACGGAGGGAAAACATAAAATCCGGTTGGAACGATCCGGGTATCAGGTAGAAGTGAAGACAGTACAAATCAGTGCCCAAGAGCCCGTGCGGAGAGAATTCACTCTGAAACCGGTTTATGAGCTCAAGATCACATCAAATCCTTCGGAAGCTAAGGTCTGGATAGACGGGAAATACAAGGGACAGACGCCTATCCCCTCTTTGGAATGGCCCCGTGATTCATGCCGTTTAAAAATCGTAAAGGACGGATGGCGGACCGAGGAAGGTCTCCGGAGTTTATCCCCTGGCAAAAATGAGATCCACGTGGATTTGACGATGGCCAGATTCTCTCTCTCCGTTACGACTGAACCGCCCGGCGCCTCTGTTACAATCGACGACAGGCAACAAGAGAAGACTCCTGTAGACATACCGGTCCTGCCCGGCTCGCACAAGATAAGAATAGAGAAGGAAGGGTACCAAACCATCGTAAGGCAAATCACACTGGACAAAGACGAGGAAGTCAGAGAGGTCCTTGTTCAAGCGGCACCCGTGAATATTCGATTGAGTGCTTTTCCGGGTGCGGAGATCATCATCGACGGGAACCTGGTCGGTCGTGTCCCGCCGATCCTGAACCAGGCAATCGCACCGGGCCTCCACACTATCGTGTTCATCAATACAGACCTCGACAAAAGACATGAAGAAAAAGTCGAACTCAAAGCCGGGACAAACATCAAACTGCATATGAAGATGGACACAGGAGAGCTGCTCGTCAGCGAGTTCGACTGAGTCGATCCTTTACAGAATAAGCCCGCTCAATTGTCTGGGAATTGGACGGCCATAAATTTATAATCGCCCAAAGGAGTGCAAAATGATCATCAAGTCTAGCCGCTCCCGCTTTGTGTCTGTTCTCTCCATTATTCTTTTTCTTGTTTTTACTCTGAACACCGGTTATCCAGGAAGTGCGTCTTCGCAGGAAAGCGACGCCAAAAGGTTTTACAACGAAGGGATCCGGTCGTTCGAAAATGGAGAATACGACAAAGCCATAGACTGGTTTACAAAAACCCTGGAACTGACCCAGGATAAGCAACTACAGACAGACACATATGTCTATCTCTCTCTGGTCAATTTCTATATGGGAGATGTATACAACGCTCAAAATTGGATCAGGAAAGCCCTCGACAACGATCCCCGGGGGCAATCTCCTTCAAGGTTCCCATCGGAGTATATCGACCTGTTCAACAAGACAAAAAGTGAATATGCGAAGGAGGCCGTAGGGAAACAGAGAGAGGCCGAAGAGGCTAAAATCCAAAAGACAGATAAACCCGAACCTCGTACAGTCGCTGTGAAAGAAGGAAAAAAGGATGAGGGCTCCAAAACAAAGCTGATTCTTCTTATCGGAGGAGCACTCATCGCGGGTGCAGTCGCTTTACTCCTTTTAAAGCCCTGGAGTGATGACACAGGGAGTATCCAGGTCAATTCAACACCGCAGGGAGCGAAAATATATCTCGATGGAACGGATACGGGGAAAGTCACAAACAGCACACTGGACAATGTGGAGGCAGGTAGCCACATCGTCCGCCTTTCACTCGACGATTACGAAGACTATGAAGAGACCGTGACCGTGACAGCGGGGGAAACCGCCATCGTGAATGTCGAGCTAGTAAAGAATACGATCGAAGTTACCTCTCCCACATCAAATGACACATGGCAGTTGGGGGGCAATGTGACCATCACCTGGACCACAAGCGGAAGTTCTGCTGCGGGCATCGCATCCCGAATGAACCGGGGAATCGTACACATGCGTCAGGCGGTTCGCCTGAACCGCATGAGGGTTGTACGGTCACCCTCCGGTGTGCGGGAAATCAACAGCCGAAGCCGACAAGCGAGGGATAGCATTACGGGCAGAAACAGACAAAACAGGCCGGAGAGTCCATCCTCCATGAGCAGTACAGGGAATCGAAGAATCGCAGAAAACACTTCGAGTGGGATAAAAAATCCCAGAAATGATAGTATCGACAAACGGATTGTTTCAACTCTCCATCAAAAATACAAATCCCTCGGCAAAAATCAACTCCTGACAGTGCAAAATGTCAAAATAGAGCTCCACCAGAGCGGGTTCGGATGGAGGTTGACCATTGCGGAAAATACGAGTAATACAGGTTCATACAATTGGGATGTCGACTTGTCTTTAACACCCGGGTCGGATTATTTTGTCAGGATATTCAGCGTTTCGGACCCCAGTGTCAGGGGAGATAGCGAACTGTTTTCCATAATCTCTGCAACAACGGCAAATAACGACTAAACAGGAGTAAGAACGGATTATCATCAGACTTCTTACTCTACTTTCAAATACACCCCCCCATTTTTTAGTTTCCCTCCATAAATTCCCTCCAAGTTTTCCCCGCCAGATATCATTAAGTTTCCCTTGAATTTTTTCCGATAGCGAGAAGTCTATTCCCTAAGACAGGCCCCATCCAGGTCTCCCTGCGCTACATAAACTCCCGAATCATCAAAATAATTTCAGGTTCTCCTTTAGCGTTTCCAAAGTGACGAATGATGTTTTCCGTGTTCCAAGCGGTGATATCGAAAACGAAATTCCGATCAGTTCCCCCCAGATATTGACAATTCGGATAATCCCGACTATGTTAATGTCATACAAAGAGTTGGCTTGTAAACAGTGTTTTAGTCATTATCATTCGAATGGTTTTTTCCAGCGCGGATTCTAACAATTTTTTGCTAGGGAATCTGAATTGTTCAAACATCTAAAAGGAGGCGGGAATATGAGCATGCAACGTTTTTCTCAAAAAAAAGGATTGGTATGTTTTCTCGTTCTAGCGTTTATCCTTTTGATAAATGCGGAATTCATAACAGCTAGAGTCAGCAATGATACGGAGATTCATGGAGAGGGGGTTTTCCGCACAGAGGGAACCGGAGGCCTGGCTTCATCGACGCAGCAAGACCGGTTCGAGAGTGCTCTGAACGAGGGAAAGCGCCTCATGCAAGAGGAATTCGATTACGAAGGAGCCATACAGAAATTCAACGAGGCTCTCACACACGCGGTCTCTGTACAGCAAAAATCAGAAGTGTACTTCTTCCTGTCTCTTGCGTATTATGCGACACTCGATGCGCGAGGCCGGCAGCCCTTTGAAAACACGGTTCGGAAATTGATCGAAGTGGATTACCACCGAACCCTGAACAAGGAAATATGCCCTCCCAGATATATTGAATGGTATCAGGAGATCAAGAAGGAATACGGGGCTGTACAAATTCTTTCGAAGCCTGATGGGGCTGTGGTGTATCTGAGCGATCGAACGGAACCCCTGGGCAAGACGCCATTGATCGTCGGCATCAAAGCGGGAGAGACGAAAATCGCTCTGCAGATGGGCGATGAAAAAAAAGAGGATACGATCACTGTTGTCGCTGGAGCGGAAACACTTTCTCCCCTATACGGGTTCGAGATTTTTGTCGTTCCGGAGGAAAAGCCAGAGGAAAAGCCTCCAGAAGTTGCTGTCGAAGAAGGCGTAAAGAAAAAAGGCGGTAAATCGATGCTCTTCATCCTGGGCGGTCTTGTGGTTGCCGGTGGAGTTGCCGCGGCGGTCCTCTTGGGCGGTGGAGGAAGCGAGGAGGACTCCATCTCAACCGGAAGCATCCAGGTCAATTCCAATCCGACGGGAGCGGATGTTTACCTCGACGGCCAGAACACGGGGCAGACGACGAATACAACCCTCACCGGAGTGTCCCCCGGATCACACAACGTCGCTGTTCTCAAAAACGGATACGGAGACTATGAAACGGCTGTTTCTGTGACAGCGGGACAGACGGCGACCGTGAATGCGACACTCGCCGCTCACACGATCGAAGTTACGCGACCCACGGGATCGACAAGCTGGACTCAGGGGGAGAATGTGACGATCCGCTGGACAACAGGAGGAGGGGTGAGCCAGGCGGGCTTTATGCGCGCTTCGGGAAGCATCGGCTCTGCGGCAGGAATTATCCGGATGAGCCGGATGAGGGCCGCACGTTCGAATTCCGCTGCGAGAGATTTGAGAAAACGAACAACAAGAAGAGGTGATTCTCCCGCCAGTGAAAGGAGCGATTCACAAGCCCGAGGAATCTCAGCCATCGACAAAACAGCAGCCGATGCGGAAAGGAGGAGCGGTCAGGGCACCTTGAATACGCCCCGAAACACGAGTTTGAGCAGGATAAACCTTCTTGGGTCCTCCCAAGGCGCCTCTTCGAACAATACAGTTAAACCGCAAACCCTTAACCGCGTGAGGATCGAGCTATTAAGAGGAGGAAGCCTCGAAGAGACGATCGTCGCCGATACCGACAACTCGGGAAGATATGACTGGAGAGTCTCCTCCTCAATTCCCGATGCGACGAACTACAAGATCAGAGTTTCTGCGGCGGGTGATTCGAGCGTCAGAGGCGATAGCGACAGATTCACGATAGCCCGGCTCGGAGAACTTCGTGTGACCTCAAATCCTACGGGCGCAACGATCTGGGTGGATGGAGTCTCCAAAGGCAAAACCAACAAGACAATCGAGCTGCCGGCTGATGAGTATAAGCTAAAACTG
Source organism: Candidatus Aminicenantota bacterium (assembly GCA_050115915.1). Taxonomy (GTDB): domain Bacteria; phylum Acidobacteriota; class Aminicenantia; order Aminicenantales; family Aminicenantaceae; genus WTAW01. Next base: position 4,395 of record JASFPP010000103.1, on the reverse strand, counting down.
ACACTGGACAGATACCAGGATTGGGATAAAGGAATCACCATAAGAGCGAACGAAAGAACGACTGTCAATGCCACTCTCAACCCAGGCAGCTTCGAGGAAAATTTTAGCAGGGGGAACGCCGAATACTGGAAGGGCGATCCATATGCGACTTGGAAGGTCGAGAATGGTGTTTACAAAGTAATGGAGGGCGGAAGTTACAGGCATACAAGCTATTATGATCTCGGTAAGTTCGAAAACAATTGGACGTATGAAGTGGAAGCCAACAGGGCTGTAGGTGAACATGGCAGGGCTCACGGTCCGGCATTTGGTGGAACAGATGATTTCAAAACATATTATTATTTTGATATTGATTCAGGTGATCAATACTGGTCTGTGTGGAGAATATCTAACAATGTACCTTCTGTCGTAAGAAACTGGGCTAAGAGCACTGCCATCAAACAGGAAGGGTGGAATAAGTTCAAGATTGAGGCGAAGGGTAAATCTTTTACATTTTACGCAAACGGAAAAAATCTTGGCAGCATCAATATTTCATCTGTACCAAACAAAGGAAAGATCGGGCTTGTTGCATGGACAGGATCGGATGTCTCTCAGGTTTGGTTTGATAACATCTCCTTTGAGCTCTCAAATTCGCCGCTCACCATTTCTGGTTCTTTAGGGCCAATGGTTACTCCCATTCCTGTAGACGAACCAGATGCTGATTCCGGAATAAAAAAGATAAAATAACTCAAGAAAAATTTGAGATCGATTCTCTAAAGTGATCTAGCCTTTTATAAAAAAGGACATATCTATGAGACTAAACATCCGCAGATCGAATGATGAAGTCTTTTGACTTTTTATTTTGATGAAGTATACAATGAAGCCATGTTTCGAGTTGGGGGAAACAATGAGAAAATCGTTCGTAATCCTTAGCATATTTTTGGGTATCGTCTGGATATTTTTGGGGCATCCGGACTCGATGGATAGCACTCCACCGGATGTTGCCGAAACCCAAGCAACGCAATTAAAGGGGTGGTCTTCTCCTGTCCGAATATCCAGCACAGCCGCACAAGATTACTGCAGAATCCCAAGAGTCGCTGTTGACGAGCTGAAAAACGCCCATGCCGTATGGATCCAGGAGAGCGGAGGGGCAGCAGAGGAGATCTGGCATAACTGGACAAAGAATGGAAAATGGCAAAACAAAGCTATCCGCGCAAATATAACAAAAAATAAGGGATGGGAGGGGCCGTGGCCTCAAATCAAGGTGGACATAAACGGAGATCCAAGTGTTGTTTACGCCTCCAAAACTTCGGGGGCTTATGAAGTTTATACCAAGAAGTTTTCAAACGACAGGTGGGGCACGGAGATCGATGTCTCCGCATCGGGAAACAGCTCGAGCCGCCCGAGTCTGGTGATCAATCCCATCACCAATGATTACTTTTGCTACTGGCAGAACGAAGAAGGAGGGGGCTTCAGGACTTGGACAAAGTACTTGATCGGCGGTGAGGGGGATTGGATCGATGCAGGTGTTGTGCCCACGGACTTCAGAGCCTACGAGCCGAAGGCAGATGTCGATTACAGCGGAAAGATATATCTGGTTTACATCAACCGCCAGAGCAACAAAACAATCCATTTTACAGAGAATGAAGAAGCGACGGATGAGTATACATGGACCGATACGCGAATGATTTCCGATGGCCACACAGGGCTGAATTTTCCCATCCCGGATATCGCTGTCGATAAGGATGGCAATTGTTACGTGGTTTGGATGGAGGTCAAAGGCGGGGATATCGAGGTTCTCTTCAAGAAAAGAGTGAACAATGTTTGGGATAATAATGCGAAGAATATCTCCCAGTCGTCGGCTAACAGTGAAAATCCGGTGATTGCCGTGGATAAAAAAACTCGTGATATCTATGTGGCCTGGGAAGAAAATAACAAGGTCTTACTCCGTTTTTATGACGAATCAAAAGGGAGTTGGCAACCCAAAGAGGTCGTGACAGAAAGGCATCCCCTGACTGAGAGCGATCCCTTGAACCCCGTACAGCAGGATATTGGCTTGTGTGTGTCTGTGTATGGAGATGTCCACATTGTCTACACAGAGGAGCATTCGGGAAATACAAACATATACCACAGATTTAAAGAGGGCCGAGAGCCTGACCGCCCTGTCGCACCTCTGGGATATCCGACCCTGCAAACACGTCTTGAGTTGAATAACACGAAGACAAATATCTTTAGCTGGGGCAGGAATCCCGAGAATGGGGCCTTTCATCTGACCAAGTATATTGTTTACCGGAAAAGAGAAGGACAGAGCAACAACCGTTATGTCAAGCAAGCAGAACTTTCTACAGATAAATACCTCTACAGAGATATGGGGCTATCGACCAATGTGAAGTATGAGTATGCTGTCACAGTAAAAGATAAATTCGATCACGAAAGCAATCGGTCGACTTCGGCAACGGAACTTCCGGTCTTCATTCCCCAGGAATTAAACGTGACGACAAAGCTGAACAAGGCGCTTTTCAGTATAGAAAAGATCAACACGCTCAACTGGACGGATAGCCGGCTGAACGATCCCATTCAAAACCGCAGTTACAAGATTTACCGGAAAAAATCGACAGAGGAAGACTCGGCATTCACGCTGATCTATACGGCGGATGCCAACAGCAACTCTTTTACCGACCGGCGGCTTCCCTGGAATGAGCAATTTGTCTACAGAATAACCGTCATGGACGATAGAGGGAATGAATCCCCCTGGCTGGAGACCGGTGAGGACTAGAATGTCTATCCAGGCATTCTGAAGGAAGCCAGGCGTCGGCTGGAGAATGCCAGGCTTCAACTCGAGAAAGCCAGGTTTCGACTCGAGAAAGCCAGGCATCGAAAAGTTCGATTTTTCTAGGGAGACTCAGGGAGAGCCGACAGCTGGACTTAAAACAAATTAAATCCCAGAGAGAGTCCTAATCCGGCTTCGATGCCTCCGAGAGCAATTTCGATTTCGTTTTCTGTCGCTGTGGCACTCGTATATTTTGCATAGGCCATGATGTGGAGGGCGCTGAAACCGGGAAACTTGAAGTAAAATCCTCCCATGCCATGAAAACCGGTCGTGGATCCAGAGACGTTTGCTATGACGTTCTCTTCTTTATAGCTCAGGAAATCAACACCGCCTCCAATAAAAAGAGCGACCTGTTTGAGATTATAGACGTATCTCAATCCGAGGGATAATGGAGTAAGGGAGAGTTTGGTCTCTTCCTCGGTTTCTGTCAATGCTCCTGTCTTTGAGAAGCTCCTGAAGCCTATGGCCAGGGCGAAATTGTGATTGTCGTTGGACAGGACGACCTGGTTCATCTCGGCTCCGATAGCCATGCCTGAACCCCCATAGATCTCCTTGAACAGCTCATCCGATACCGAATACATGCCCCCCATAAAGGTTAAAATCGTGGTTTTGAGAGGAGGATAGGGCTCCCATCGTGCTCGACGGGGCTCTTCCCTAGGTGGCTCCCTTTCAGCCGGTTCTGGCGCAGAGAGGAGGATTTTAATCCCCGACGCGGTCCTGGTGATGGCAAAAGCGGGGAGTGCTTCTGCATAATCGAGGGAGACGCGGACTGTCTCCGCTTCGGTTTGGCTCACGGTTATTCGCTTGAGGCCAAAAACATCAATATTCGATATGGATCCGGCAGAGAGCTTTTGGATGGGGAAAAAATCGATGGCTAAACGGCGGTTGTTGTTGAGGACCTGGGAATTGTAGCTGAAAGTGCCCGTCGCATCCAACATAACCTGAAGCTCTTGACCGACTCTCTCATATCTGACGGCCATTAAATGGGCTTCCTCAGAGACGACTGTGGGTTCTTCTTTCTTCTTGACCGGCGGGGGAGGAGGAGGGGGTGGCTTGGCCGCTCGATCGGCAAGAAAAACCACACGGACACCTGTAGCCACTCTGGAAATATCGTAGGTGGGAATCTTATCGGTAAAGCTGAAGGAGATACGCGCGGCCGTTTGTGTGTAGCGTCTGACACGGATGTTCTGAACGCCCAAAGCATTGACGGCATAGTCGGATTCTGTCTTGATGTCTCCGATGGGCGAAATTTCGACGATCAGCCGGGAGGGATCTTCGAGTTCGAAGTGCATAGAGTTGAATTCTCCGGCAATTTCTATAGCCACTTCTAAGGACTTGTCTGTTTTATGGAGGGTGATGTTTTTTAGCTCGGATAAATTTGCCTGCCCCCCGTAGAGCCCAGCTAAACTCATAGAAACCAACACAGATGTGATCAGCAAAAATGTTTTGCTTGTTTTCATCAATGTCCTGTCCCTCCTTTTATGTCGTCTGTAAGAAATTAGGGGTGAGACCCTCAAATGCGATTTGCTTGCAGTAATAGTATATTTATAATCCTCTGAGTGTTCAACCGTAAAATCAAAATTTCCGCG
>JASFPP010000102.1:0-13397 GCA_050115915.1 Candidatus Aminicenantota bacterium | reverse complement strand
CGGCTTCTTATCATCAACAAACTGGACCGGGAGAATTCGAGTTATAGACAAGCCATGGAATCCATCCAGCAGTTTTTCGGGCGAAAAGCAGTGCTCGTCCAGCTTCCTATCGGGGAGGAAACAGGATTTTCCGGTGTCGTCGATCTGATCGGCAAAAAAGCCTACCTTTTTGAGACAAACGAAAGCGGGAAATTTACCGAATCAGAGATCCCGGAGGAGCTCAAAGAGGAGGCCGAAAAGCAGATCGAAGCATTGACGGAAATGGTGGCAGAAAATGACGAGGCATTGATGGAGAAATATTTTGAGGCCGGAGAGCTTTCGACCGAAGATCTGATCGCAGGATTGAGAAAAAGCATCCTTAATCGAGAGTTGTATCCCGTTTTTGTATCCTCGGCTCTTATGAACGTCGGGGCACAACCCATACTCGATGGCGTCATCAATTTTTTTCCCTCACCTCTGGAAAGAGAAGAAATTCCGTGTGAAGAAGGATCCATTCAGCCAAAGGTGGAAGAACCATTTTCTGGGCTGGTCTTCAAAACGATCTCCGACCCATACACAGGGAGAATCTCCATGATCAGGATATTCTCAGGCAAAGTGAGTCCTGATGCCACAGTCACAAACACCACAAAACAGCAAGATGAAAAACTCAGCGGATTATTCTTCCTCCAGGGAAAAGAGCAAGTGCCCGCTGGCCAATGCAAGGTCGGAGATATCATCGCAACGGCTAAACTGAAGGACACATCCACGGGTGATACGCTCAGCCAGAAGGGAAGCGGAGTGCTCTTCCCAGTAATTCATTTTCCAGAGCCCTCAATCTCGTTCGCCATTGAACCGAAAACTCGGGCAGATGAAGACCGGATCTCTCAGGCAGTCCATCGCATATCGGAGGAAGACCCCACAGCAAAAATAACGCGAGATCCCGAAACCAACGAATTGATCATCGCGGGGAACGGCCAGCTCCATGTGGAGATCATCACCAACAGGCTTAAAAAACGCTTTAATGTCGATGTCGAGCTCAAACCCCCAAAAATTCCGTATAAAGAGACGATCAAGGGACGATCGGATGTCGAGCACAAATACAAAAAACAGACAGGTGGACGGGGCCAGTATGGACATGTTTTTATCAAAATGGAGCCTCTTGCAAGGGGAAAAGATTTCGAGTTTGAGGACAAGATCTTTGGAGGATCGATCCCGAAGAACTACATCCCCTCCATCGAAAAGGGAATTCAGGAAGCGCGGAAAAAGGGAGTTGTTGCAGGGTATCCGGCCGTCGATTTTAAGGTGATCCTTTATGATGGGTCCTATCATGATGTGGACTCTTCGGATATCGCCTTCAAGATCGCCGCTTCCATGGCCTTTAAAAAAGGAATGAAGGACGCCAGGCCAACCATTCTCGAGCCGATCATGAACGTGGAGGTCTTTACGCCCGAGACTTTTATGGGCGATATCATGGGAAATCTCAACGGACGGAGAGGCAAAGTGCAGGGTATGGAGCAGAAGGGAAGCATGAGAATCATAAAGGCCCGAGTTCCTATGGCCGAGATGCTGGATTTTGAGCCAACGCTCACCTCGATCACTGGGGGACGCGGATCCTTCCTCATGGAATTTTCGATCTTCGAAGAAGTTCCTGGTCACCTGCAGCAAAAAGTTATTGACGAAGCAATAAAAGAAGGCCGCATCAAACCTGAAGAGGAATAATTGCACGAGATCCGGCGCTTCTAATCGAGTCGTTCATTCCGTTTTTTTAGCCTGAGAACTTGGTGATTAGATGTCTTTTAGATCTCCATGGGGTGGCTACTGATATTTTCCCTGTGAAAAATAGACTTTTCTGCTATATGAGGAGGTGCTGGGATGCCTACTATTATGATTGAGGGGCCGCCGATCAAAGACCTGGCTGTAAAAAGACATTTGGTCAAAGAGTTAAGTGCGGCCGCTGTCAAGGCCTACCATCTGCCGATGGAGAAAATCCATGTTATCATTCGGGAGAACAAACCTGAGAACATAGGAACAGGAGGTCAACTTCTCTATGACAAGAAACAGAAAGCACGGTAATATCTTCAGATTGGCGTTATGTTTATTATCCGCCATGTTAGTAACCAAAGGCTTAGCCGATGAGGATAAAGATAGATATCTTCGTCTGAACATCGGAACGCCAGAGCTTAAAGATAAAATTCTCTCTGTATCTCCAAACAACCTGTATGAAATGTCGACCGGTCAGCCCATCGAATTTTCACGAATGATCGACTCTATGATGACGAGCCGTTTCATCTATGTCGGGGAAACCCATAACAGTCTCCCCATGCACGATATACAGCTAAAAGTGATTCAAGCCATGTATAAAAAAGATAGGCAATTAGCCATAGGTTTGGAGATGATCCCTATCACGCTGCAGCATGTTCTGGATAAATGGAGTCTGGGGATACTCACTGAAGAGGAATTGATTCAGGATACTGCCTGGTATGAGACCTGGAATTTTAATTATAAATTCTATGAAAAAATATTCGATTTCGCCAAATTGAACAAGATCCCCCTATACGGTTTGAATGTTCCCAAAGTGCTTATCACAAAGATCCGGATGAAAGGCTGGGACGCGCTCACGGATGACGAAAAAAAAATTGTGCCACAGCCCGATGTTTCCAATAAGGAACATCGCACGCTGATCCGGACGATCTTCGAAAGCTCTGAACTCCCGCATGAAATGAAGGGTCCAGGTCTGGGCATGATGTTTGAGGGCCTTTATCGTGCCCAATCAGCCTGGGATGAAAGCATGGCTTATTATGCTTCACAGGCTTCGGATCTCAGTGAGAGGCGGATCATTGTTCTTGCCGGGTCGGGACATCTCCTTTTCAACCTGGGAATCAGCCGCCGTGCGTATGAGCGCAATGGGAGTCCGTATAAAACTGTGATATGTTTGGAGATTCCTCAAGACAAAGCGACCTTGCGCGTATCGCAAAGCCTTGCGGATTATGTGTGGGCGCTGAATGAGGAAGTTCATCCGATTTTCCCATCAATTGGCCTCTCATTCAAGAAATTCGAAGGTCTTAAGAATCTCGTTATAGAAAGAGAGCCGATCGATGGTGTTGCCAAGGGCGGAAATTTTGCCAAAGGGGATATCATCCTTTCTGTAGATGGCAAGACGTTTACAGAGATCAATGCGCTGCGCATTTATCTTTCGAAATTCCGATGGAAGGATGAGGCAAAATTCCATCTCCTTCGAGATGCCAAAGAGCATGAGGTAGTCTTGAAGTTTTTGCCTCATGACGACGTGGATCTTGAGGATTAGGAGGAAACATGCGATTCAAGTCCATACCGTGTCTTTGTCTAAGCATTTTATTTTTCTTGGGATTGACAGGCGGGGAAAGTGTTGTCAAAACGCCTGGTGAGGAATCGAACTATAGCCAGTACAGCCAGCATGAGCAGATCGGCTACTTTTTAAGCCTCCTCGATTCTCGATCCAAAGAATTGACCGTAAAGATTGTGGGAAGATCGTTGGGAACAGAGAAGTATGGGGCCAGAGACCTTTACCTGTGTATACTCACAGAGGAGGGGATCAGTAATCCTCAGAGACTCAACAGGGAAAAGCCCACCTTTTATCTCGTGGGTGCTAAACACGGAAACGAACAGTCCGCCAAAGAGGCTCTTTTATGGCTCATCAGAGATCTGGCTGTAGGAGATCTTGTACCACTTCTCGCCAATGTAAACTTTTTGATCTTGCCGCAGTCCAATCCTTTCGGGAATTGGTTCGATTTGCGCCGCAACGCGCAGAACCTGGACTTGAACCGCGATCATGTCAAACTGGAAGCGCCGGAGACTGAGACCATCCATCGTGTCTTCCGGCTCTGGATGCCTGAAGTCACACTGGATGTCCATGAAAAGGGGGATGATTATTACAAGGTCAACATCGGCTGTGTATCCAACGTCAACATTCACCCTTCGCTCCAGGCGTTTTCGCGGGAAAGAATCCTCGCAGAAGTGGAAGATAAACTCAAAACCAAAGGGATCACGTTTCATGAATACCTGATCACACAGGAAATGGGGATCGATTCCTCCGCGGGCGTCACTTACCGGACAGAGGATCTAGAGGGCAGAGAAGAAATGAAACGCTACAGCACCACAGACCTCAACGACGGTAGGAACAGTCCCGGCATCTATGAGACACTTGCCTTCATCCAGGAGGGAGCTTCCAGACATGATATTGCCACTCTCGAAGAAAGAACACGGTATCAATACTACGGGATCCGGTACCTCGCTGAGAGTGTCGCTCTCTACGGTAAGGAGATCAATACGCTCGTGAGAAGTCTCCGCTCAGAACTTCTGGATAAGGCCAAAGTCTATTCAGATGAGGACCTTGTCCATCTGCGGATGAAGTATAAAAGGAATCCGCAGGAGCCGACTCTCACGATAAAGACGTTCAAGCGGTCACAAAGCCCGGTCCGGGGGATTCTGAAGATCGATAAAAAAGCGGGGGATTCTGTGATGGCATCAGAGCTCGAACGCTATCCCTATCCGAGAGAAATGAAGGTTGTCGAGCAGGTCGTAACAAATTGGTTTCCGGATGTGGAACCCCTCACGAGCGTAAGCCGTCCTCTCGGTTATATAATCCCGCAAAAACACCAGGATGTTGTGGAGACAGTTCTCCGTCACGGGATCCATATCCAAGCGTTCACAAGGGATGTTCGTCTCGAAATCGAGTCCTATCGAATAGAGGAAGTCGTTCCTGCGGAATATGATTACTTGCCCCCGATGCGGATAGATGTATCCAAAAGCACACACGAGATAATCGCACAAAAAGGGGATGTGTATGTGGCCTGTGCACAAGCGGGGAGTAATCTGATTCCTTGTTTACTCGAACCCCAGTCTCAGTACGGATTCATCCGGTATTGGAAATTCGACCTCGTTCTTGATGAAGGAGATATTTACCCCTTCTACAGAATAATTAGCGAACAAGAGATGCCGCTCGTTCCGTATAAAAATTGGGATCGTTAAGAGCCTATCAGGATAAAGCTTCCTTGATCTTGGCTCCCATATCAGCAGGACTTTTCGCGACGTAAACGCCTGCTGTCTCAAGGGCTTCCATTTTCTCCTTGGCAGTCCCTTTCCCGCCGGCAATGATTGCCCCAGCATGTCCCATACGTCTACCCGGTGGGGCAGTCTGCCCTGCGATAAAACTGACGACAGGTTTGGGGAATTCTTGCTGGATGTATTCCGCTGCTTCCTCTTCAGCCGTCCCTCCGATCTCCCCGATGAGGACAACGGCTTCGGTGTCTCGGTCATCCTTGAACATCTGAAGCAGCTCGATGAACTTTAATCCGACGATCGGATCGCCACCGATCCCTATGGCCGTGGACTGTCCATACCCTTGGAGCGACACCTGCTGGACAGCTTCGTAGGTGAGAGTTCCGGAACGGGAGATAATTCCAATGGAGCCAGGTGTATGGATATGACCAGGCATGATCCCGATTTTGCATTTTCCCGGAGAAATGATGCCCGGTGTGTTCGGTCCGATCATATGACAATTCTTCTCTTTGAGGAGTCGCTTGACCTTTATCATGTCGAAAGTAGGGATCCCTTCTGTGATACAGACAACGAGATCGACATCCGCTGCGGCTGCCTCCATTACGGCATCGGCCGCAAAAAGAGGCGGAACAAAAATGGCTGCGGCATTGGCTCCTTCATGTTCGACAGCTTCGGCAACTGTGTTGAAGACAGGAACGTCCAGATGTGTCTGGCCGCCTTTTCCGGGAGTGACGCCAGCCACAACTTTTGTCCCGTACTCTAGCATTCTTTCTGTGTGAAAGGTTCCCTCTCCACCTGTGATGCCTTGGACAACAACCCTTGTATTTTCATCAACGAGTATGCTCATCTTCGACTCCTTTCCTAATCGCTGGCGAGCGGCACGACTTTTTCAGCCGCTTCCTTCATGCTCGAAGCTGAGAAAAAGGCAAGGCCTGAATCTTCGAGGATTTTTTTACCCTGTTCCACGTTTGTTCCTTCGAGACGGACAACCATGGGTATTTTGAGTTCCAGTTCTTTGGCCGCTTTGACGATGCCATTGGCCACAAGATCGCAGCGCACAATACCCCCGAATATGTTTATCAATGCTGCTTTGACATCTTTATCGGAAATAAGGATCCTGAACGCGTTTTTCACAGCTTCCTCTGAGACACCGCCTCCTACGTCGAGGAAATTTGCGGGCATACCACCCGAATACATGATTATATCCATAGTGGCCATGGCCAGACCTGCACCGTTCACCATACATCCAACATTCCCGTCAAGCTTGATGTAATTCAAGTCAAATTTGGAGGCCTCCACTTCGAGAGGCTCCTCTTCGTCGAAGTCGCGCATTTCCTCGATGTTTGAGTGGCGAACAAGGGCGTTATCATCGAAGTTCATCTTCGCATCGAGAGCCAGCACATCTCCCTGTGCTGTGATGAGGAGAGGATTAATCTCCGCCAGCGATGCATCCGTGGATTCGAAAGCTTTATAGAGGGCCAATAGGAACTTAACGGCTTGTTTAAACGTGTGCCCCTCAAGCCCCAGCTGGAAGGCCAGTTTTCTCGCCTGGAAGGGAAGAAAGCCAATGCCTGGCACTATGTATTCTTTAAAAATAAGCTCGGGCGTTTCAGCCGCAACTTTTTCGATCTCCATTCCCCCTTCGGATGAAGCCATCACCACAGGGGCTTCCTTGGCCCTGTCGATCACGATCCCGATATAGAGCTCCTTGGCGATGTCCAGGGCCTCTTCAACGAGAACTCTTTTGACGGTTTTCCCTTCGGGTCCGGTTTGGTGGGTGACGAGATTCATTCCAATGATCTCTTGAGCTCTTTCCCGGGCCTCTTCCGGGGTTTGAGCTAACTTTACGCCGCCTCCTTTTCCTCTGCCGCCCGCATGGATTTGAGCCTTGACAACAACCTTGGGACCGATTTCCTTGGCGATTGCATACGCTTTTTCTGCGGATTCGGCCACTTCTCCTCTGGGAATCCTGACACCGAACTGGCTGAGGATGCTTTTGGCTTGATACTCATGAATTTTCATTCGTACAGTCCTTTCCTCTAAATTTCATATCTCAGTATCCAGAAGTCTTCGCAGGTTCCTCCGAAATTCAAACTCCTAAAGTCTGAATTTCTCCCCTTAAAGACTTCCAAAAGATCCGGTCTACTGTGTTGTGTCCCTGGTTCGAATTCTCTTTACTCTGTTTTGATCTCGTACTGTTCTTTTCCCTCTTGGTAGAGATCACCCCCGTACATGTCGTTGATCACGATACAGGGGAAGTCTTTCACCTCAACCCTGCGGATAGCTTCAGGTCCGAGTTCAGGGTAGGCAATAACTTCTGCATGGACGATACTCTTCGAGATAAGAGCCCCTGCTCCGCCGACGGCGGCAAGATAAACACCCTTGTATTTCTTCAGCGATTCTTTGACTTCTTCGTTCCGGGCGCCTTTGCCGATCGTTCCCTTGAGTCCGAGTTTGTGGAGAGTGGGAGCGTAGGAGTCCATCCTGTAACTCGTGGTCGGCCCCGCAGATCCGATGGGATTACCTGGTCGTGCTGGTGTCGGGCCGACGTAGTAGATAAATTGTCCTTTGACGTCGATGGGAAGTTCTTTGCCCTCATTGACGAGTTCGATCAGTTTCTTATGAGCAGAGTCCCGTCCGGTGTACAGAGACCCAGTGATGTAGACTCTGTCGCCTGTCCGGAGCGTCTCTATGATTTCATCAGAGACCGGTGTTGTGATTCTGTGTTCGGCCATTTTTTTTAGTGTCTTTGATCTGTCGGGCGCAAATATCAGGCCATGAATGCGTCACACTCATCCACAGTCTTCTGGACTGCGCTCTTTGTGGTTGCAAGCCTTTCTTTTTCATCATCCGTGAGTGCGATCTCGAAAATTTTCTCCATTCCGTTTGCTGTGATGAGACAGGGGACGCCGATAAAGAGTCCGTCTATTCCATATTCCCCTTCGCAGAGTGCTGCGCATGGAAGGACACGCCTTTTATCTTTAAGATAGGACTCTGCGATAACGATGGCGCTCCAGGCCGGGCTGAAGAAGGCCGAGCCTTTCCCGAAAAGTGTAACAATTTCCGTTCCTGCTTTTCTGGTTCTTTCGACCACTCGGTCGATGAGGTCTTGATCGGCAATCTCCGTCAGAGGCACACCACCTATGGTTGTTAGGCGGGGAAGCGGCACCATAGTGGGCCCATGGCCGCCGAGGACTGTGCCTGCGATATCAGTGACAGATACTCCCAACTCCATAGAGAGAAATGCCCGATAGCGTGCCGTATCCAGCGTACCCGCCATACCGATGACTTGATGCTTGGGGAAGCCTGTGATCTTGTGAAACGTATAGACCATGGCATCGAGAGGATTGGTGAGGACGATGCAAAAGGCATCTGGAGCATTTTCTTTGATCCCATTGGCAACGTCGGTGATGATCTCGATGTTTGTGCTCAGCAGGTCTTCCCGTGTCATACCAGCCTGACGGGGCTTTCCCGCCGTGATGATGATCACATCGGAGCCCTGGATATCTTTGTAGTCCGAGGTGCCCGTGATGTTGGCGTCGTAGTTGCCATGAGGAGCCATTTCCATAAGATCCAATGCTTTGCCCTTCACAGGATTTACGTAGTCCGGAACATCCAGCACAACGATGTCTCCCATTTCTTTCTGGGCAGCGAGCATCGCGAGGATCTGGCCGATTTGGCCTCCGCCGATGAGTGCGATTTTCTTTCTCATACTAACCTCCTTGGATTATTGAAACATTATTGACTGTCTCCGGATCGTATGTTGAACGCAAACAGATCCGGATATTGGAAACAAATCCGATAAAACCTTGACGATTTGTCGCTTTTGAATCATATCATTCCTGTCCGGATAAACGAGATAGTACTTGCGCCTTTGCGATGAGGGCATTATCGATAAAATTATTCCTCCATATCGAAAAAATGATTTCAAAATGAAGAAGAATATTATAACTTTTTATGCTGAAAATCAACTCACTTTCTCAAATTAATCGATATTCTTTGTCCTCCTCAGTTTGTCCTGACGACTTTAGCACCCCCATTTGAACTCAAAAGGTATTCTGGTATATATTATCAGCTTAATTAATAAGAAAATTTTTTAAAAATAAGGGAGTAGAGCAATGTTCAATACATATTTTAAAAACGAAGAGGAGAGAAGGGCGCTGGGAATTCCATCCCTGCCTCTGGATCCTGATCAAACAAAGGAGCTCTGTCAGATCCTTGAAAATCCACCAAGAGGGAAAGAGGTCCTTTTTCTCGATCTCCTTAAGAACAGGATTGCTCCAGGAGTCGATCCTGCAGCGAAAGTTAAAGCCGACTGGCTCAGCGAATTGGCCAAAGGGAGAATCTCATCTCCAATCCTGGATCAGAAGGAGGCCGTGGAGTTACTCGGGACGATGCTCGGGGGTTTTAACGTCGAACCTTTGATCGCTCTGCTCGAGAACAAGGAGCTTGCCGAAGAGGCAGCGCGTGCTTTGAAGGGAACGATACTCGTGTACAGTGCTTTCGATAAAATCTTGGATTTGGCCCGAGAAAACTCCTTTGCCAAAGATGTCATTGAGTCTTGGGCGAAAGGGGAGTGGTTCCTCAATCGGCCGGAATTCCCGTATAAACTCATGCTTAAAGTCTTTAAGGTTGAAGGGGAAACGAACACCGATGACTTTTCTCCGGCTAAACATGCATGGAGCCGGCCGGATATTCCTCTGCACGCCCTCTCTATGGGTGAAACTCGGTTTCCAGGGGGAATCGATATCATTAGACAATTCCGGGATGAGGGCCACCGGGTTGTTTTTGTAGGAGATGTGGTGGGGACAGGATCTTCGCGAAAATCCGCCACCAATTCCTTGATGTGGCACATCGGCGAGGATATTCCTTTTGTCCCCAACAAGCGACGGGCTGGAGTCGTACTCGGCGGCCTTATTGCTCCCATATTTTTCAACACTGTCGAAGATTCTGGAGGACTACCGGTTATGTGTGATGTGACTGGTCTGCAAACCGGAGATGTCATTTGCATTGACTGTCAAAAGGGGATAATCACAGATAGAAAAGGGGAGACATTGACCACCTTTGGATTGGCACCGGCAACTCTCCAGGATGAGTACCGCGCGGGTGGCCGGTTGTATTTAATGATAGGCCGCGCTCTTACGGCAAAAGCCAGAGCTGCTCTGGACATGCCTGAAGCGAATTTTTTCACCAAGTCAGAAAATCCCTTCCCTAAAAAGGATCAAGCGTACACGTTGGCCCAAAAAATTATTGGGAAGGCCTGCGGCGTAGAAGGTATCCTGCCTGGCTCTGCCTGTGAACCAAAAATGACGACCGTGGCCTCCCAGGATACGACAGGCCCAATGACTGCAGATGAACTGAAAGAGCTGGCCTGTATGGAGTTCCAGTCGGATCTTTTCCTGCAGACCTTCTGCCATACAGCTCCCTATCCTAAACTCGCAGATGTCAAGATGCATAAATCCTTGGCGCAATTTGTCGTTGACCTGAAAGGGCTTGCCTTAAGGCCTGGCGATGGGGTGCTCCATACCTGGCTCAATCATTTTCTTGTGCCCGACACCATGGGGACAGGGGGGGATTCTCACACGCGTTTTCCCATAGGTTTGAGCTTTCCCGCAGGATCGGGTCTTATAGCATTCGCCGGCACTCTAGGGACGATGCCCCTGGACGTTCCGGAGTCTGTGCTTGTCAAATTCAAAGGAAATCTGAATCCTGGGATCACTCTCAGGGATGTGGTCAATGCCATCCCCTATTTTGCGATCCAAAAAGGTCTTTTGACGGTTGCGAAAGAGGGAAAAAAGAACATCTTTAACGGACGCATTCTCGAGATGGAGGGTTTGCCCGATCTTCCTGTAGAACAGGCCTTTGAACTTACAGATGCTACAGCTGAGCGCTCAGCTGCCGGCGGTACGATCGCCATCTCGGAGAAAAGTGTTGCAGACTATCTCAAAAGTAATATCGCCTTGATGGAAAAAATGATCGAGGATGGATACAAGGATCCCAATGTTTTGCGCCGTCGCATCCAGGCCTGTCAAGGGTGGGTGGATAATCCATTTCTACTAGGCAGGGATAGTACAGCTGAATATGCAGAAGTTATCGAGATCGACCTCGGGGAGATCCAGGAACCTATCCTTGCTTGTCCCAACGACCCGGACGATGTCAAGCTGCTATCTGAAGTAACAGGAGATACGATCGATGAGATCTTTATCGGCTCGTGTATGACAAATATCGGGCATTTCCGCGCCGCAGGAAAGATTTTTGAGGGAGAGGGGTATTTGGACACGCGGATCTGGTTGACTCCCCCGACCAAGATGGATAGAGCCCAATTGATCAGGGAAGGCTATTACAATATTTACGCAAGCGTGGGAGCGCGGACTGAGATCCCGGGTTGCTCTCTTTGTATGGGAAATCAAGCCAGAGTTCATCCTGAAGCCACTGTTATATCCACCTCAACGCGGAATTTTGATAACCGGATGGGGGACAATGCGCGTGTGTACTTAGGGTCTGCCGAGCTCGCTGCTATTGCTGCTCTCAAGGGGAAGATGCCAACACCTGAAGAGTATTTCTCTGTCATGAATAAAAAGGTGCTCCCCAATAAAAATGAGGTCTACCGGTACCTGCTTTTTCATGAGTTGGGTGAGTTTGCCCTGGACTACTGAATTTATTGAATGGAAAGCAAGCAGCTGGCGTCTTGCCTCCCACTGATTGCCAATAGGGCAACTGGACAGAGGGGGTATTTAAAATTTTGACAAATACAGGAAAAAAGTATCGGAATTAGGAGGGGATATGATTTCTTTTGAGGGGAGAAAAACATTAATAACCGGAGGCTCTCGGGGGATAGGAGCCAGTACAGCTATTCTTTTTGCCAAGGCGGGCTCTGATGTGGCTATTACTTATGCCAGCAGGAAGCATGCCGCGCAGGAGATCCAGAACGAAGTTCGGTCACTCAAAAGAGAATGTCTGACCTATCAAGCCGATTTTTCGCAAAAAAAGAATTTGCTCGAGGTGGTGGATAGCGTGCTCCAGACTTGGGGTTATATCGATGTCCTCGTGAACAATGCCGGGATATGGACATACGGAGAGATGGGCTGCATGGATGAAGAGGTTTGGAAGGAAACGATCAAAGTCAACCTGGACAGCATCTTTTATGTGTGTAATCAGTTGGTGCCCTCGATGAAAGCTCGCAAAAGAGGGTGGATCATCAATGTCTCCTCGACCGCAGCAGTGAGAGGAGAAGCCTATCACTCCCATTATGCTGCCAGTAAAGGAGCTGTCATTGCATTGACAAAATCTATGGCTTCAGAATTGGCCCCTTCCGGAATTCGAGTTAACTGTGTCGCTCCGGGTTGGGTGGATACAGATATGTGTGCGGATGTCTTCAGCGATAAGAACTTCCGCAAAAAGGTGGAAAAAAGCATACCCCTCCAGCGCATCCCCCCTCCAGAAGATATTGCCGGACCCATTCTGTTTTTGGCTTCTGATCTCGCACGGCATATCACAGGAGAGGTCTTGAATGTGAACGGAGGTTCTGTTCTCTGCTCATGATGAAAGGAAAGCTTGCGAAAGCAAAAGGATTCTGCTAACTTAGACAAGAAGCAAACAGGAGGCTCGAATGGAGGAAGAAATAGGGAAGATTACTCACTATTTTTCTAAAATCAATGTCGGTGTCATTGAAATAACAAAGGGAGACCTCTGTGTCGGGGATACTATTCATATCAAAGGGCATACGAGCGATTTTTACCAGAGGGTTCAATCCCTTCAAGTGGAACACAGCCCAGTGGATTCCGTTAAGGTTGGAGAATCGGCGGGATTGAAGGTGGAAAGCCCAGTACGCGAAAACGACCTTGTTCTGAAAGTCATAGAGGATTGATTTAGGGGCGCTGTTGATTCGGATGATGACCCATTGTGTGCAATGGCCTTGGTTGATCACACTTTACGCCCAGGAGTCGTAAGTGAAGGCGAAGCGGATTAGAGTCCTCATTGCAAAGCCAGGATTGGATGGACATGACCGGGGAGCTAAGGTTATCTGCCGGGCTTTACGTGATGCCGGAAATGAAGTCATCTATACAGGTTTGAGACGGACACCAGAAGAGATCGTCCACGCAGCTGTCGAGGAGGATGTCGATGTTATAGGTCTGAGCATCCTCTCTGGAGCCCATAAGGTCCTCTTTCCAAAAATCATGCGGCTGTTGAAGGACGAGGGAATACCGGAGGTAAAAGTTATTGCCGGAGGGATCATACCGGAAGCGGATATCCAAGAATTAAAAAGTATCGGGATCGAAGAGGTCTTTTTACCCGGATCTTCAACAAAAGAAATAGTGGCTTGGATCCGGGAGAATGTCCGTTAGAGAGAAGTTAACCGAACAAATTGCTTGACATCAATG
>JASFPP010000101.1:0-13456 GCA_050115915.1 Candidatus Aminicenantota bacterium | reverse complement strand
GAATCCATCAGCATTGGCATGCGGAGATATTGACAATGATGGAGTGGCGGAAATCTTTGCGGGTTTTGGATCTCTGGGTCTTTGGGTCTATGACAATATCTCAGGCTGGCGTTTGATTAGTTCAGAGTATGCCGAAAATTTAATCTGTGGAGATCTTGACAATAACGGGCAGGATGAAGTGATCGGAGATTTTGGCGCTTTGGGGCTGTGGTCATACGATAACAACACAAGCTGGAGACAGATTGACACCATAAATCCTGTTGCGCTCGCCGCTGGAGACATCGATAATGACGGATATGATGAAGTCATTAGAAGCGGCACCGAAGGCGTTTATGTCTATGACAATTACGTTGGTTGGCGAAGAATTACGCCTGACATAGCTGAGGATCTTGTTTGTGGCGATCTCGATAACAACGGCTTAGACGAAGTGATAGCTGACTTCAGTAATCTAGGAATGTGGTCTTTCAATAACAACACATCATGGGGATTACTGACAGGGGACAATCCCAGCGCAATGACGACTGGAGACTATGACAACGACGGGAGTGACGAGGTTGCCGCCGGATTCGGAGTTTTAGGATTATGGGTGCATGATACTATCTCAGGCTGGACGAACTTGAGTCCGGATATTGCAGAAAATGTAACCAGTGGAGATCTCGACAACAACGGACTCCCTGACATAATCGGCGATTTTAGTTCGTTGGGAGTCTGGGTGTATAAAAACTAATCCGAGGTCCTAGGACTCTATTTTCGACCGAACGAAGAATATTCAAATCCAAGGCTTCGCACTTCATCAGGATCGAAGAGGTTTCTTCCATCTAAGATGATGGGATTAGCCATCAAGTTTTTGATCCTGTTGAGATCCAAAGACTTGAACTCATCCCATTCTGTGACAAGGAGTAAGGCGTTGGCGTCTTTGACTGCGTCATAAGGATTCTGCTTGTATTCGATCTTGGGCGGATCCTCCGGGAAAATGCTTTTCATGTTGTCCATGGCCTTTGGATCATAGAGACGGAGTAAAGCTTCCTGGCTTAGCAATTTATGGATTAGGTTAATGCTGGGGGCATTTCGTGTATCATCTGTTTCGGGCTTGAACGCGAGCCCCAAAACAGCAATTTTCTTATCCTTAACGATCCAGAGAGCTTTCTTGATTTTTCCCAGAAAGTATTGAATTCTTTCAGTGTTGATTCTGTCGACCTCCTTTAAGAGTGCCAGGTCAACACCTAAATCCTCACCGATCTTTATAAGGGCGCGCACATCTTTAGGAAAACAGGATCCCCCATATCCTAGGCCTGCACGTAAAAACCTCTCCCCTATCCTAATATCAAGCCCCATCCCTTTAGCTACAAGCTCGACATTGGCATCCGTTTTCTCGCAAAGATCTGACATGAGGTTGATGAAGGAGATCTTCATTGCGAGGAAAGAATTCGAGGCATGCTTGATGAGTTCGGCGGTGTCGATGTTTGTCACCAGGATCTTATCTTTGAACGCGTCATAGATCTTGACAAGAACGTCCTCGGCCTGTTTTGTTTCCACACCGATGATCACACGGTCAGGATGCATAAAATCCGATACAGCCGTTCCCTCGCGCAAGAATTCGGGATTGGAGGCCACATCGAATTCCCTGTTGTCCTTTTGGTAGAGGTTGATGGTCCTCTTGATCCACATCGATGTTTGCACGGGAACAGTGCTCTTTTCGACAATAACCTTGTATTTATTGAGATTCTCTGCGATGCTCCGTGATATGCTCTCCACATAACACATATCTGCACTCCCATCATCCCGCTGGGGTGTGTTTACACACACAAAGAGCACATCCGATTCTCTGATGGTTCCGTCGAGGTCGTAACTGAAAGAAAGGTTGCCCTTCTTGAGGTTCTTTTGAAGGAGTTCTTCCAGGCCCGGTTCATAAATATGACAAATCCCCTGAGAGGCCTTATCGATTTTGTCCTTATCGATATCCGTCCCGACGACATCATGGCCGAGGTCAGCGAGACATACGGCCGTCACCAACCCTACATATCCTGTGCCTATTACTCCGATCTTCATGTTTTTCTCCTTCAGTTAAGCCCAAATCACATTGTATATCATTTAGTCGGATTAAGCCTCAACGACATTTTATATAAATAAGCTGAGTTAAAACTAGACAACATTATATATGATTATGCCGAGTTCGGCTTTGACGGCGTTTGAGTCGATCTGGCATGGTTAGGCTTTTATAACGTTTTTTCTTTTCTTCTTGATCGCATTGCGTGTGTCGATGATGAGGTGCGAGTTCTTCACGATCCAGTCATAATCGTAAGCTGAGTGGCCTGTGGCTATGATCACAGCGTCGAACCTTTGGAGTGCAGCCTCATCCAGTTTCACCGATTTCATGTTCAAATCAGGATAATCCCTGTGCCCTGAAGAAACCGGCACGTGCGGGTCATTGTAGTCGACCTTGGCTCCTTTCTGCTTTAAAAGCGTGATGATTTTGAGGGATGGCGATTCCCTCTGGTCATCGACATCTTTTTTGTAGGCGATACCCAGGATAAGCACCCTGGCTCCTTTGATCACACGGCCCCTTTTATTCAGCTCCTCGATCGTTCGATCGACAACGTAATACGGCATGAAGGTGTTGATCTCCCCGGCAAGCTCTATAAACCGGGTCGGGAAATCGACCTCTTTGGCCTTCCAGGTCAGATAAAAGGGATCCACCGGAATACAGTGCCCCCCATATCCCGGGCCGGGTGAAAAAGGCATAAAACCGAACGGTTTGGTGGAGGAGGCCTTGATCACTTCCCAGACATCGATGCCCATCCGGTCGAAAATCATCTTGATCTCATTGACTAGAGCGATGTTCACCGAACGGAAGATGTTCTCGAGGAGTTTTGTGGCTTCAGCGACACTGGTGGAGCTCACCGGGACTGTTTGAACGACGATCTGATCGTAAAGCGTTTTGGCGACTCGCAAACATTCCTTCGTGACTCCCCCGACAACCTTCGGAATATTGGAAGTGGTGAAAACCTCATCGCCGGGATTTTCCCTCTCCGGCGAATAGGCTAGATAAAAATCCCTGCCCACCTTGTATTCTTTGGATTCCAGGATGGGAAGCATCTCTTCCTTGGTGGTGCCTGGATATGTGGTGCTCTCGAGGACCACAAGCTGTCCTTTCTTCCTGTTATCAGCGATGAGTCTGGTTGTGTTCAGGACGAAGGAGAGGTCGGGATTTTTGTGGGCATCCAGAGGCGTCGGCACACAGATCAGGATCACATCGGCCTTAGCCAGCGCCTTGGGATCTGTCGTCGCCTTGAATTTTTTCTTTTTGAGGAAAGGGATCAGATCTTTGCCGGTGACATGTTTGATGTAACTTTTTCCCTTGTTGAGAAGGTCGACCTTTTTTTTGTCGATGTCAAAACCGACGACCTGGAAGCCCGCTTTTAAAAAGGTTTTGATCAGCGGGAGTCCCACATAGCCTAATCCGATCACACAAACCAATGATTTCCTGTCTTTGATTTTATTTTCCAGACTCATTGCCCCACCTCTATTGCTGATTGCGAAACCAATCGATAGTCCGTAAAAGACCATCTTCAATTGAAACCCGGGGAGTATATTCAAGAAGAGTTCTTGCTTTGGAGATGTCGGCAAAAGAATGCCTCACATCTCCGGGGCGTTCCTCTTCATGTAAGGGCTCGATGTTTTTTTTGGTGAGTCCCATGATTATTTTCGCCAGATCATTCACAGATGTGCGCACGCCATTGCCCAAGTTTAAAACCTGGCCTGAAACACCGGGAGCATGGGCGGCCTGGAGATTGGCCTCAACGACATTGGCGATGTACGTAAAATCCCTGGACTGTTCCCCATCCCCATAAACGATCGGGGCTTTGTCGGAGAGAAGCCGCGTGATAAAATTGGGAATGACAGCCGCATATTCGGAAAAAGGATCCTGACGCGGGCCAAAAACATTAAAGTATCTGAGGCACACCGTGGGGAGGCCGTAGATCTCGCTGAAGACCTGACAGTATTTTTCCCCAGCCTGCTTGGTTACAGCATAAGGAGATAAGGGATTCCCCTCTAAACCTTCTTTTTTGGGGAGGTGTTCGTCATCTCCGTAAACGGATGAGGAAGAGGCGAAAACAACTTTTTTAACAGACGCGTCCTTCGAAGCAAGAAGGATATTTAACGTGCCCTCGATGTTGATAGCATTTGTCAGGAGGGGATTTTCCACCGAACGGGGGACAGAAGGAAGTGCCGCCTGATGGAGTACATAATCGATGTCTTTGAGGGCTTCCCGGCAGAGCTCGAGGTCGCGAATATCCCCCCGGACGAGCTCGATCCCATCGAGGAAGGCCGCGATGTTTTCTTCCTTGCCAGTGAGGAAATTATCGACGACGCGGACAAAAAAGCCCTTGGCGGCCAAATGTTCGGCAATGTGTGAGCCGATAAATCCCGCTCCCCCCGTTACCAAATACCTGTTCATGGCGGTTATTGAAAACGAATGTTTCAGTCCATATATCCCAGGGCTTTCAACCGCTCTTTGACCTTGTCTTCTTCGTCCTTGCTCAACCCTTCCCCCTCCTTTTCACTTTTGGAAAGGCTGTCTTTAAGGACTTTGATTACATAGTCCTCGACTGATGCCACATCCGTGTCTTTGATCTTCGTTTCTATTTCCTTGTACAGCGTGGCTGGTATAGAAATTGGAGTCAATTCATTTTCCATGCTAATCCTCCTGACCTGAATTATTCCTCAAAGCTATAGACCGCCATTTCTCGGTGAGGGTTCCACGGCCATGCTTTTGCAGCCATCTCAACTCTTAAATGATCCAGGCTAGATATTTATAAATTTTTATCGGCGTTTGCGGTAGAGGGATTTATCGACAGCGGCGATCATCCCATCCAAGTCAAACTCCGTCGAATCCAGAAAATTATAGATCTTTGTTACATTTTCCGTAGGATTCGCCACAATCTCATTGTAGTTTACAAAGAGGACTTCTGTATCCTCGCGTTCTTTGATCTTCTCCTTGATCATCGCGTTGAGCTTCGTAAAGACGATGCGCGTGTCATCCCGGTTGTCATCACGGATCTTAGCCATTTTTTCCATCGAGTCCAGAATCTCCTCGATGTTCCTCTCTGAATAGATGATCTTATAATTCCCTTTGGGAAGGAATTTGAGGCCATAGGCGGTGATTTTGATGAATTTGCCTTTGTAAGGCTCGAACGGGAACTCATTATTCATGAGTTTATTGATGATCTTCCCTCCCTCGAGCTCGAAGTAACCCCGTGGATTGTCATCATCCGGAGGCCTTGAGGCCTGATCGAATTCCGAAGGGATCCCGCCCGCATCCAGTATCTGCATGAGCATCGATGTGCCGGAGCGTTCTAATCCGGAAACGATATAATTGATGTTTTTTCCCAATGCCATCGTTTTTCCTTTCCTCTATCTATCCTCTATATAACTCTATTGTTCCAATAAACCGCAGAGATCTTTCATGAAAGATTTTATATCTCAAAACCCGGTTGATTGCAATGTTTTTGAAAAATTAGGTGCCAGGTCCACTTTTTCTCCACCCCTGGTAAATGGTGCCTGACCCCTATTTATGTCGCTTGACAATTCCTATCATTTGGTGTTTATTAGTATTTAAAAATGACGCAAAACCCCTTCCCTGCCTTTTAATATGGAGAAAATCGAACACCCCTTTGCCCAGAAAAGTGCCTTTTCTGGAGTTTTGGACAAAAACCTGAAGAGCCTGGAAAAGCGGCTCGGAATCTCGCTCTCTGCCCGCGGAGATTCTCTTCTCATCGACGGACCGGAGAAGAACACGAAGTTCGCCAAGTACTACTTTGAAAAGATCAAGGACCTGGAAGAAAAAGGCTATTCCCTCAGCAAGGAAGACCTTCATATCACTCTGGACCTTCTCGAAGAAGGCATGACACACCGTATAGAAGATTTTCTCTCATCAGAACCGCTCAACCTGTCGCGTAAATCCGTCACACCCAAAAGCTTGAACCAGCAGCAATACATCCAGGCAATCAAGGAATACGACCTGGTCTTCGGGATAGGTCCTGCGGGCACGGGAAAAACCTATCTCGCCATGGCGATGGCGCTGTCGTTCCTGCAGGACAAAGCCGTAAACCGGATCGTCCTCACCAGGCCAGCCATAGAGGCCGGGGAAAAATTGGGTTTTTTGCCCGGGGATATGTACCAAAAGATCAATCCCTATCTCCGCCCCCTCTATGACGCTCTTTTCGATCTCGCACAAACGGACCAGGCAAATAGACTCATCGAAAGAGGCATCATCGAGATCGCGCCGCTCGCTTACATGCGGGGGAGGACATTAAACAGTGCCTTTATCATTCTGGACGAAGCGCAGAACACGACCAAAGAACAAATGAAGATGATCCTCACCCGCACGGGATTCAATTCAAAAGTGGTGATCACCGCGGATGTCACACAGATCGACCTTCCCGAACCTAAAAAATCGGGCGTTCTGCACGCCATGGATATATTATCAGGAATCAAAGAGATCTCTTTTATTCAATTCAACCACAAGGATGTGGTTCGCCACCCGCTGGTACAGAAAATCATTAAAGCTTACCAAAAAGCGGAAGCCAAACTGCGAAAAACCAAATGAACTCGAAATTCTTCAAGAAACTCAAATTCTTTAAAAGCGACAACGCCCCCGTGCCCCGTATACAGAACGATAATACCCCCCAGGGAAAAAACAAAACAGCCACTGTTTGGAAAAACGTCGTCTCCAATCCTTTCCTTTTTCTCATCCTGTTCGTTGCAATCCTCTCCTACTTCATTGCCTATCTTCCCTCACGATCGTTGCCGGAGAACCTGGTCGAGGGGGAGATTGCCACATCGGACATCGTGGCGCCCATGGATCTGACAATAGAAGATGTCGAGACGACCGAAAAAAGACGGAAGGAAGCCGTCGAGGCTGTTCTTCCTGTGTACAGACAAGACCCGAATGTGACCCTGAACACAGAGGAGAAAATCCGGGAGTTCTTCAGCTCCGGAAGAGCGCTTATCGAGGAGACCCCCACAAGAGAGAGCAAAGCCACGTTCAGGACCAACACCGAAGAGATATTTGGCCTCGATCTGACATCGACGGACCTGAATAATCTGATCAAAGCGAATTTTGGAGAAACCCTCGAAGAGAGCTTGATCAACCTGATCATCAAAGTTTCCGAAACGGGCATTATCATCTCTAAAAATCTTTTCATCCATGAGGAACAGGAAAAGGGATTGGCCCTTATCGGGACCTCGCGGCTCGAGCAAACATTACAAACGTCCGGGATCCAGGACATCAAGGAGAGCAAGGAGACCCTGACTGCAGAGATCAACCAACTGGAGATCCCCCAGCCCGAAAAGTCGCTTTTAATAAAACTCTCCCACTTTTTCATCCAGGCTAACATCAGTTATGACAGATTGGTGACGGAACAGCGCCAACGAGAAGCACGGGAAAGTATCAGCACCGTGTTTTACACCATAAAAAAAGGCAGAGTCATCCTCCGTAAGGGAGATGAGATCAGCGCGGATGCCCTCAAGCAGATTGGGATCATCAACCAGAACATTCAGGCCAAACCCAGCTGGCTGACTAATTTTTTCGGGATCTTCCTTCTTTTTGCACTCCTCATCCTCACCGTCTGGTACTACATGAAATCCCTCGTAAAATCCAACCTGGCTCTCAAATATTTCCTGATGATGGGCGTGACTCTCATACTCAGCATTCTTTTCTATAGACTATTCCTCTTCCTGGCCGATACATTCAGTCAGAGTACGAATTTATCATTCTTTTCGCACACAGAGAGTTATTACTACGCAATCCCCTATCAGTTCGGAACGCTCATTTTTGCCTTTCTAACAACTATTCCCATCGCTCTGGTTTTTACGGTCGTTAACAGCCTCCTCGTTGGATATCTCTTCCAATCGAACTTTCCGCTGTTGATCTTCAGTCTGATCGGGGGATTTGCAGCCATCTATGGGATCAAGTATTACGGGAAACAGAACAGGGTCTCGGTGTTTAGGGCTGGATTCTTTCTTGTCGCCCCTGTCAATGCTTTCATCATCATCACTTTCCACCTGATAAGAGAAACTCTTGGGCCGATCGACTTGGTTACCAGCGAACTCTTTATGGGGATTGTGGGAGGTCTGTTGAGTGCTGCACTCGCCTTCGTTTTTCTGCCGGGATTTGAAAATCTCTTCGGTATCGCGACCCAGAGCAAACTTCTGGAGCTTACGAATTCCGACCTCCCCATCTTTAGGGAAATGGCCATGGAAGCACCCGGTTCCTACCATCATTCACTGATCGTGGCCTCTCTGGCCGAAAACGCGGCCGAAGATATAAAACTGGATCCGATGTTGGCGAAAGCCGGCGCCCTCTACCACGACATCGGCAAAATCAAAAGACCCGAATATTTCATCGAGAACAAGGGGAGAACTCCTGACAGGCACAAAGACCTCAAACCCAGCATGAGCACTCTCGTCATCGTCAATCACGTCAAAGAGGGAGTGGATCGTGCAAAAAAATTGAAGCTTCCAAGGGTGATCAGGGATATTATCGAGCAGCATCATGGAACTTCACTGGTCAGATACTTTTTCGAGAAAGCAAAAACAGAGTACGATCCGGAGATGCAAAAGATCGGCGAGGAAAGCTACAGATATGCGGGGCCTATACCAAAAACCAAAGAGGCTGCGCTTATCATGCTGGCCGATTCTGTGGAGGCAGCCAGCCGGAGCCTCAAATCTCCTACGAAGACAAACCTGAAGAGAGTGATAACAGAGATCATCAACAATTATATCCAGGACGGCCAAATGGATGACTGTGATTTTTCATTGAAGGAACTGCGGGCGATCGCCTCGTCCTTCTTGGATACGATGTATACGATCTACCATCATCGTACCGAATATCCCGGCTTTGATTTTGAAATGAAAAAAAAGAAATCCGCAAAAAAGAACAACGCCGCCAATGATAGAAATTCTAAACAACCAGAAAAGACACAAAATTAACATAAAACGGTTCAGGGAACTGCTCGAAACACTGATTGAGAATTATGGCGTCGACGATCCCGAGTTGACTCTGGCGTTCGTGAACAATAGCGCCATCCAGGATCTGAACCGGAGGTTTTTGGACAAAGACAAGCCGACAGATGTTTTGAGCTTTCCCATCGGGGAAAAAGGGGCCGATGGCATCTACTATTTGGGAGACATTATTATTTCGGTCCCGCAGGCCAACAAGCAGCGGCTCGAGAAAAAACACGGCCTGGAGCGGGAATTGGAGATACTCACAGTTCATGGTTTTCTCCATCTCCTTGGGTATGAACACCTCGAAGGAATGGAGGAAGAGGAAGAGAAAATAAAAAAGGTTTTATTCTAAAAGAAAGATGGAAACTGAATTCGTGGAATGGGTGGGATTAGGACTTAGCTTTTTGGCGGCCTTTATTTTTTCGCTTTTTCATGTGGCTTTATGGGACACATCAAAAATTACGATCAGTCGCTACCTCGAAGATAGAGAAAAGCCGTATCGTACGAAGATTTTGGAGATATTTGATGATCTGAGGATCTCGGTCGAGATCATCCGGGCTCTTTGTATCCTTGCATTCCTGATCTATCTGTTCGTTGTATTCCCTTCGTTGACATTGTGGCCCTTGTCTTATCTCTTGATCGCCATAGGAATCTATTTGATTTTCTTCGATCTTGTGCCAAGGATGATAAACGCGCTGAATCACAGAGGTGTTTTCTCCTTCTACCTATCGACATATAAAATCCCTTATCTAATATCCAAGCCAGTGCTGTTTATATTAAGGGCAAAGGTGTTCCATAAAGAGATCGAAGAGGAGGAACGTGAGGCCTCCGATGAAGAACTCCAGGCTTTTGTCGAGGAGGCTGAGGAAGAGGGCATCATCGAGAAGGAAGAGGGTGTGCTCCTCAAGAGCGTTGTCGAGTTTGGCGACACGATCGTCCGAGAGATCATGACGCCGAGAGTGAGCATGGTTTGCGCCAGAAGAGATTCCTCCATAGAAATCCTCCGGGAGCTGGTCAATAAAGATAAACATTCGCGAATTCCTGTGTATAAAGAAAGGATCGACAACATCGATGGGATCGTGAACGCGAAGGACCTGTTGGAGTATTCGGAAGACATCCACAAGAGCGATTCCATCGAACCGCTTGTGCGGGAGGTTTATTTTGTTCCGGAATCCATGAAGGTGTCTGAGCTGCTCAAAGAATTCCAGAAACGCAAACAAAAGCTGGCCGTGGTTGTGGACGAACATGGAGGAGTTTCGGGATTGGTCACGATGGAAGATCTGATGGAAGAGATCGTGGGCGAGATCCAGGATGAGTACGATAAGGATGAGCTCCAGCTTATTGAGCAAGGGCCTTTGGATTATATTGCCCTGGGAGATGCTGAGGTGAAAGACATGGAAGAGATTTTCGATGTCGAGCTCGAGGGCGACGAATACATCACGGTGGGAGGATTCATCACGCATCACTTGGGGCGATTACCGGAACAGGGAGAAGTCGTCGAGCTCAAAGGCCTGTCGATGGAGGTCCTCGAAGTCGGCCCCAAACGCATCCGCAAACTCCGCATCAAGAAGATGTAAAACTGGGGACTGGCAACTTTTTCCGCAGGAAAAAGGTGCCTGTCCCCTGCTATTAACAAAAAAATGAAAGTTGGATACGTTGCACTAATAGGACGCCCAAATGTCGGCAAATCTACGCTTCTCAATAATATTCTCGGCCAGAAGGTGGCCATTATCTCCGACAAGCCTCAGACTACACGAACGAGCATCCTCGGAATTAAGACGACAGAAAAAGGTCAAATCATCTTTGTCGACAATCCGGGCATCCACAAACCCCTCCATAAGCTGAACAAACGTATGATGAACATTGTGTATTCCTCTTTGGAGACCTCTGATCTTCTTTGCCTACTCATCGATGCAACCCTTAGATTCGGACATGGTGACGAATTCGTCATCGACACACTCAAAGATGTGACAACGCCAGTTTTTTTACTCATCAACAAAGTCGACATCATTAAAAAAGAAAAGGTGCTCCTCCTCATCGACAAATACAAGGACTTAATGGACTTCAAAGAGATCATCCCTGTCTCGGCTTTAAAAGGAACAAATGTGGATATCCTAGAGGATATGATCTACAACTACCTTCCTGAGACGGATAAGATCTACTCCGATGACGAAATCTCCGATCAATCTGAGCGTTTTTTATTATCTGAAATCATCCGTGAAAAAATTCTGAGTCACGTGAGGGAAGAACTGCCTTTTGTTACGGCTGTCTACATCGATACGATCGAAGATCGAGGTATAATGGAGAAACATCCAAAAAAGCGCAGATTAAAGTATCTGAAAGCTTCGATCTTTGTGGAAAAAGACAACCACCGCAAGATCATTATCGGAAGGCATGGCAGCCTGATCAAGACCGTCGGCATCGAGGCCCGCAAAGAGATGGAGGAGATCCTGGATTCGAAGATCTTCCTCGACTTACAGGTTAAGGTCAAAGAACGCTGGCGCGACAAGGCCAATGTGCTGGATCTCATCGAAAGACAATAAGAGCCTGTATCTTTTATTCTTTTTTATCTAAACTTAAGACTTTACTTCTTCAACTGTGCTTCTTTGTTACCTACTTCAGAAAAATAAAAGTCTGATTTTATGACTCCAAGTTATAAAAATTAGCAAAAACATCTTTTTTTATAACTGGAAGTTATATATCTGAAAAACTGAGGTTAAGTGCAAAAAGCAATTACATGGGATGACTACCGATAAAGCAGATGAGTTAATGAGTCGCTAGGGATCAAAGTATTGACATTAAAGGCGTTTGATGCGAAAATCTTGAAATCCAATTTGTGGTGAGTGTAGCTCAACAGGTTAGAGCACTGGACTGTGGATCCAGAGGTTGGGGGTTCGAGACCCCTCACTCACCCCACCTTATTTCCTCTGTTTACGCCTATGGAAAAGAGTTCCCCCTTTTATCCTTTAAGCAGAACAAACCCAATATCAGCGAGAATTTGTAAAATATCTAATTCAGGTTAAGAATGACTTTATTGAAAAAAAAGGATTTTATGCTTCTGATTCCTGATTAAGTATATGGAGCAGCTCTTTTATTTCTTCTTCTTCGATTCTCTTCTGTCGCAAGTGTTGGACTATCCCATCATAAAAGTCTCGCTTCATCGGAATACCTGTCTTTTTCTTGTCGTAATACATCACATATTCTTCCCAATATCTTCTTTGCTTTTTCTCTATGGGCGGATATAGCTTCCTTAATTCTTTATGCTTCTTTTTTAGCGTTTTTCGTAGGGTAACAATTTCTTCTAGCAGTTCTTTAAGATGCCGTTCATCCTCGTCAATTTCCAGTTTTAATCCCTCGAGTTCCTTCGGTGTTTTTCTTTCGCTCATCTTGAAACAATTATATTATATTCGTTCCTACCTCAACTCTTCTGCTATTTGCAACAGGCAACATTTGCCTGATATTTCAGCCCCGGTGGCAGTTCTGGCCTTAAAATACCACCAAGCGCAATTATCTTTTATGCATAACGACTGGTCTTTTCTACCTTCTTTCCTTATCGATGCTAACAACAATGGACATATCATACCCTGCATCATTTCTCCTTGTGAAAAATCAAAACCATTTGAATATAATCTACAACTGATTGAGCAATAAATTCAAAAAACCTTGGTAGTACAATTAGTAGCGTTTATTCCACCCATATCCACTCTGTCTGTCGTTACGAGGTCGAGCTTCGCTGACCTTAAGAGTGCGTCCCTTAAAACTTTTTCCGTTGAGTCCGGAGACAGCAGTACTGGCTTCTTGATGGTGGGGCATCTCTACAAATCCGAATCCGCGAGATTCTCCTGAATAGCTATCTTTGATGATTTTGACCGATTTCACTTCTCCGTAAGCTGCGAAAGCTTGTCGTAAATCATCTTCCGTGGCTTCCCGTAATACATTGCCTACATAAATATTCATTTTGTCTTCCTATTTGAATTGGAATTATGATTGAGGAGGGAGGAGTTTCTGAGGTGTTGAAATATTCCCTAATCTCTTGTGAAAATTGTCCCTTTTCGAAATCTTAAAGGTATTTCCACTTTCAACATTTTTATGTTAACACAGAGACAATTTTAAATCCAGGAAAAAAGAATAATATATTACTATACGTATACTGTCAATTATGTTATATATGTATATGTTTACGTAAGAAATGAGAAAAATTATATTCATTAGGGATGAACTCATAGAAAACACCGGAATTCCAGCAAAGACGCTCGAAGAATGGGGCAGACTTCAACTTATAAAACCGGATGGTTTCACAAAGGCCCAGATCCCTTTTTATTCAAAAGAAACACTTGAGCGAATCAATAAAATCAAAGGCTTGCTGGAATTGGGATATGGAATTAAGGATATTCAAAAAATACTCAAAAAGGTTGGAGTCCCAAAAAGTCCTCCCCAAAAAAACCCA
>JASFPP010000100.1:0-13494 GCA_050115915.1 Candidatus Aminicenantota bacterium | reverse complement strand
TCAACGATTATATTCCCCTTACCTATTGACTTGATGAAGGCTTTTATGAAAGAAAATAAGTAAAATCTAAGAAGATAGGACAATGACGAACAAAGATTACAGAGAACTTCAGCTCTCCAGCTCTCAACTTGTTTTGATCTTCATCGCCATCCTTGCTCTGGGTGTCGTGATTTTTCTGCTCGGAGTATCTGTGGGGAAAAAACAGGCACAAATCGCAGATACGACTCAATTCACCTCCGAACCACTTGCAGAAAAAGTCGTCGAAGAAAAACCGAAGCCTGCTGAAGAGCCCGAGGAGAAAGTCACAGAAGACAAGAAACCCGCAGAGCCACCCGAAGAAGCTATCCGTCAAGAACTGGCATCCCACCAGAAAGTCAAAGAAGAAACTAAGGTCAAACCCGCTCCCATCCCGAGAAGCAGTGGCTATTTCATCCAGATCGGAGCCTTTAAAAACAGGGATTCGGCCTATATGATGGCCGAAGAATTGAAGGATCAGGGCTTTCCTGTCCAGGTTTTCGACCCCTCTCCATCGGATCGAAATCCTCTCTATAAGGTTCGAGTGGGTGGATATGAGACAAGGGCCCAGGCCGAATCAGAATTGGAAAAGCTTGCCCAAGCCCAGGGAAAGCAAAAATCCGACTATTTCATTTGGCGACGCTGATTTTATTGTTTCACTTTCGTCGTTAATTCACACCAGATGTCCTTTTCTACAGGTCGCGTCAAAAACAAAGAATCTTTGCTGACGACAAGGAAGGCTTCGTGAAGATCAGAGCCAGTGATGTTATTTGGGTATTCTTGAGCGGAGCGACAGCTGCTCTCGCCTTTCCCAAGTTCAACCTGGCCTTTTTTTCCTGGATCTCTCTTATCCCTCTTCTTTTTATCCTCGCAAGGAAAAGTCCAGGAAAGGGATTCCTTCTGGGTTGGATTGCAGGATCTTCCTTTTATGCCGTACTCCTTTATTGGATCCCGGCTGTTCCCGCCCACTATGGAGGCCTCTCGATCCCTATCAGTATTCTCATCTACTTGGGATTTGTCTGCTTTCTCGGCCTTACATGGGCAGTATTTTCTCTCTGCTTTGCGAAAATTTACAGGTCATATCCTCTTCTGAGTTTCTTCCTCGCCCCTTTCATATGGATCTCGCTCGAGCACATCATCACACATATACTTACGGGCTTCCCCTGGGGCCTTATCGGATATGGCCAGTATAAAAACCTCTACTTCATCCAGCTGGCCTCTGTCACCGGCATCACCGGCCTCTCCCTGATCCTTGTACTCTTCCAGAGTCTTTTTGTGCTCTCCATGAAGACGGGGAAAAAGGCTCCCTTTTTGGCGGCTTTAGCGCTGGTTCTTCTCATACATATGAGTGGATTCGTGAGTATTAAAAATAGCCCGGATGAAGGGGATACCTTTTCCGCTGCCGTCATTCAGGGCAATGTCTCCTCAGATATCCAATGGGGACACCTGTCTTTCGAGGAGATTGAATCACTTTTTAACCAGCACTTGAAGTTGAGCCGCGATGCTGCACTCAAAAACAACGGTCTGGTCATCTGGCCCGAGTTTTCGGTACCTCTGTGTTTCGGATGCTCGTACGGGATCTACCAGGAGTTCAAGAACAGGCTTTACCGGTTCGTTCAAGAAACGGGATGCACACTCCTTCTCGGTACGAACGAAAAAGCGGAAGCAGGCGGAGAGACCAAATACTACAACACAGCGCTCCTTCTCAAGCCCGATCTTACCCAAAACCAGTACCATAAAATCCATCTGGTCCCCTTTGGTGAGTACACGCCTTACAAGAAAATATTTTCCTTCATATCACGCGTCACTCATGCCATAGGCGACATCACTCCTGGGAATCAGTTCATCTTGTTCGACTATGAAGGGAACAAATTCGGTACCCCGATTTGTTACGAGATCATATTTCCGGACCTAGTGCGGCAATTTACTAAAAACGGAGCTCACTTTTTGGTGACGATCACCAATGATGGCTGGTATGGAAAGAGCTCGGCCCCCTATCAACATTTTGCCATAGCCGTGCTCAGAGCCGTGGAAAATCGGCGTTATCTTCTCAGAGCGGCCACGACCGGCATAAGCGGTATCGTCGATCCCTATGGACGGATTCTTTCACAGTCCGAATTGATGACTCAAGCGGTTTTGTACGACAGTATCGCCCCCATTGACAAAAAAACAGTGTATACGAAACACGGCGATTTTTTACCGTACACCAGCTTGACTTTGACGGTCTTTTTCCTTATTCTTGCCGTCATAAAGAGGCGAAATGAAAGACAGTAATTCCTCTCCAGAAAAAATTCTTTCAGAACTCCTGGAAAGAAGCAAAACTCTGTTGGCCAAATTCGAGGAATTACGAGGTTTTCTTTGACCTCGATCAAAAATCGAAAGAGCTCGAAATCCTCAATCGAGAACTCTCCGATCCCGATATCTGGAACGACCAACAGAAATCTCTATCCCTCCAGCAAAAAAAGAAGCGGCTGGAACGAGAGATTCAGGCACGCTCTTCGGTGATCGAAAAGAAGGAGGAGCTCGAAGTCCTGCTCGAACTCATCGAAGAGGGGGAAAACATAGAGGAAGACCTCAAAAAGACCATTGCGGCCTTTGACAACAAGCTGGAACTGACTGAGCTTCAAGCACTATTTACAGAAAGCGAAGATTCCCTCAACGCGATCCTCACCATCCATCCGGGTGCAGGAGGGACCGAATCTCAAGATTGGGCCCAGATGCTTCTCCGGATGTACATCCGGTATGCAGAAAGAAAAGGCTATAAAACCGAACTGTTGGACGTTCAACCTGGGGAAGAGGCCGGGCTCAAAAGCGCCACCATCCGCATCGAAGGTGACTATGCCTACGGGAACCTGAGCCAGGAGTCAGGCGTTCATCGGTTGGTCAGGATCTCTCCCTTCGATGCCAATAAGAGACGCCACACCTCCTTTGCAGCTGTTTTTACGTATCCAGAGGTCGAAGAAGATATCGAGATCGCAATCAATCCTGAGGACCTGCGCATCGACACATACAGGGCATCGGGCAGAGGCGGCCAGCATGTGAATGTCACGGACTCTGCGGTCAGGATCACTCATCTCCCCACCGGAATCGTGGTCCAGTGCCAGAACGAGAGGTCCCAGCACAAAAACAAAGCCAGCGCTATGAAAGTGCTTAAATCTCGCCTCTATGAACTCGAAAAAAAACGAAAACGTGAAAAACTCGAAAAGCTTGAGGATGCCAAAGGCGAGATCGCCTGGGGAAACCAGATCCGGTCTTATGTGCTCCATCCCTACCGCATGATCAAAGACCTCAGGACAAACATAGAAACAGGCGATGTGGACAAAGTCCTGGATGGAGATCTGGACGAATTCATCAAAGGATGTCTTCTCTTACACACGGATCGTCGAACGTAAATGTGATTCGTGGGAAGGGAAATCCTGGATTTAAGAAACGTATACTTTTGCTCTCTATCTCTCAGATTTTTTGAGCTGTTCCCAAATGGCGTCCATCTCAGCAAGATCCGTCTCATCGAGGCTTTTCCCTTTGGCTGCTAATTTTTTTTCAAGCGATGTGAACCGCTGCATGAATTTTTCATTGGCCTTCTTGAGCGCGATCTCCGGATTGACACCCAATTTGCGGGAGACATTCACCAGAGCGAAGAAGGCGTCGCCGATCTCTTGGAATATTTGCTCCTTTCTCCCTGTCTTTATTGCACTCGTCAGTTCAGAGGTCTCCTCTTTGACCTTTTCCAGTGCATCCGTGGCACTAGCCCAATCAAAGCCATAGGTAGACACACGAAGGCCTATCTGATAGGCCGAATGCAGAGCAGGTGCTAGCCTGAGAATTCCATCGAACAAGGATTGCCGTGCTTTCTCCTTCTGTTTTCCTTGATTCCAATCATCCACCACTTCTGAAGAGGAGGTGACTCTCTTGTCGCCAAAAACATGGGGATGCCTACGGATCATCTTTGTGTTGATATTCTCAAGAGCATCAGAAATCGTAAACGCCTTTTTCTCCTGGTAGATCCGTGCTAAAAAAACGACCTCCATCAACACATCTCCCAGTTCCTCAGCGATAGAGGCAGCATCACCAGAACGGATAGCGTCGAGGGCTTCAAAGACCTCTTCCAGAAAAAAATTGGATATGGACTGTTCGTCTTGCTCTTTATCCCATGGGCACCCGTTCGCCCCCCTAAGGGCATCCATAATTTTGACCAGTTGCTCGAATTTTTGGCCTGCAAGCTTCGTATCTTCCATCTGGGCATCCTTGAATTTATTTTAAATTTGTTGTAATATTTTTTTCCTACGCAACCAAATTATCTGAAACAGTAATAAAATTCAATCCCAACCCTTTGTTTGCATAATATTAGGAGTTAGAGGAGAACATGGCCGAAAAAAACAAGAAAAAGGAAAACCCTGAGGCTAAAGGGAAAAAAGCCAAGGAGAAAAAAAGCGAGAAACAGGCAGCAAAAAAGGAAGACAAGAAGGGAGAAAAAAAGACAGACAAAGTTGAGGATAAAAAGAAAGAAGACCAGGAGAGAGCCGAGCCGAAAAAAATCCTTCCGCCGCTTGACTTCAGTTCCCTTGTCCTTCCCTTTTTCACCCAAGCCTTGATCGAGCTCGGGGAAACAGAGGACCCGGAAGCAAAAAACACAGAGGAAAACCTCAAGCTCACGCAAAGGCTTATCGATCTGCTTGCCATGCTCAAAGAAAAAACACAAGGCAACTTAAAGTCCGAAGAGGAAATATTCCTCGATCAGTGTCTTCACCAACTCAGAATGGCGTACATGGAAAAGGCAAAGATTATTAACTTATAGTTCCATGCAGATCATTAAAAACGCCACAGATTTCCCTCCAATTCCTGAAGAAACGTCTGTGGCCATTGGAAATTTTGATGGCGTCCACCTGGGGCATCAGAAAATCCTGCAAGTCCTCACCGATGAAGCTAAAAAGAGGGATCTTCTCCCCGTCGTTTTGACCTTTTCACCGCATCCAAAAAAAGTCGTTGGCAAGGGGGAGATACACATGATCCAGTCCTTGGGACAGCGGCTGCGCGAAATTAGACGGTTCCCGATCCATGAGGTTTTTTTACTCAACTTCGACAGAGAACTTGCTGACCGGACCGCTCAAGATTTTCTCGAAAATTTTGTTCTCAAACCCCTCAAAGCCAAGGAGATCATCGTGGGAGAGAACTTTTGTTTCGGAAGGAACCGGGAAGGATGTGCGCAAACGCTTTTTTCGCTCGCTCAAGATCTCGGTTTTATAGTGTGTTCTATCCCTCCTGTAAGCCTGGAGAACACCGTTGTCAGCAGCAGCAGAATCCGTAAGCTCCTATGGGGAGGAGAGATGGATAAAGCAACAGCCCTCCTTGGAAGGGCGTATGAGATCGAGGGGGAAGTCATCAGAGGACGATCGAGGGGGAAACTCCTGGGATTCCCCACAGCTAACATCCAGACCACAAACGAGATCACTCCAGAAGGTGTTTTCCTCTCTGAAGTATTTTTTAACGGCGATACTTTTCCATCCCTCACGAATGTCGGCACTTGTCCGACATTCAATCAGAAGGACAGGAATATCGAAACTTACATCCTGCATTTTGACAAAAGCCTCTACGGGGAGAAAATCCGAATCCGCTTCCTTAAAAAAGTGCGGGATGAGGTTCAATTCGCATCACCCCAAGCTCTTTCCGATCAGATCCAAAAGGATATCAAGCTAGCTGAAGCTTACTTTTCATCCCGAAAAGTCTGACAATCCTCTATACAAGATCCATTCCCCGAATGGACCGTAGATGTCATTGAAGCTTTAATGGGGGGCCCGTTTTCTAAACCGCCCGTTTGCAGAATGAGAATTGTACTGGGATCCTTACCTCAGTCTAACATGCCCGGTTATTGACATTTTGCGGGAAATGATGCATTTTTTTTAATTACGCACCCCTTGCATGATGCGGTCAAATCAAAGAGACGCTGAGTAACAGGGTATCGAAAAAGCAGGAGTTATTTCATGGAAGACAAGATCAAGGCCAAGGTCATGGACGCTCGAAAGATCAAAAGATCCCTCCAGCGGATGACAACGGAGATCACCGAAAGGAACAGGAACTTAAAAAATCTGGTGATCGTGGGTATCCGGACCAGGGGCGTCCACCTAGCAAAAAGGTTGAGCAAGCTCATCAAGAATCAGGAGGGAATCGATGTTCCGATCGGCGTTCTGGACATTACTCTCTATCGGGACGACTTCTCGGAATTGGAAGCCCAACATATGGTCAAAAAGACAGAGATAGACTTCTCTGTGGCCAAAAAAGATGTTCTTCTCGTCGACGATGTCCTTTTCACTGGGCGAACGATCCGGGCAGCCATGGACAGTCTCATCGACCTGGGAAGACCCAAGACGATCCAGCTCCTCGTCCTCATCGACCGGGGACACAGAGAGCTCCCCATACGTGCGGATTATGTGGGGAAAGTCCTCCCCACTTCCAGGCGGGAGGTCGTTCAGGTCAACCTCAAAGATATCGATAACGCGGACGAAGTCCTCATAACAGAGCCAGGAGGGATCAAGTAGACGGAAAAATTTGAACAGGAGGGAATGTTGGCCTTCAGGCATAAACATCTCTTGGGTATCCAACATTTATCCCGTTCCAACATTCAAACAGTGCTCGATACGGCCGAGTCTATGCTGGAGATATCCACGCGTGAAGTGAAAAAGGTCCCGGCACTGAGGGGGAAAACTATTGTCAACCTCTTTTATGAGCCGAGCACACGAACACGAAGCTCCTTCGAGATCGCCGCTAAAAGGCTGAGCGCCGATATCATGAATTTCAACAGACAATCGAGCAGTATCATCAAAGGAGAAACGCTAAAGGATACGATCCGCAACCTCGAAGCCATGCAGACGGATGCCATCGTCATTCGACATGAATCTTCGGGAGTCCCCAATTTTCTGAGCACTTTCTGCTCCTCTCACATCATCAATGCGGGCGATGGCATGCATGAACACCCAACCCAGGCCTTGCTCGACGCCTTCACCATCAAACAGAGGTTACACAGAATACAAGATCTCAAGATCGTCATTGTGGGAGACATCCTCCATAGCCGAGTAGCCCGCTCCAACATGATTCTTTTCCAAAAGCTTGGAGCGCATGTCACACTCGTTGGTCCTCCTTCTCTTTGTCCTCAGGAGTTCGAATGGTCCGGCGCCCAAATCGATTACAACATGGACAGAGCTCTCGAGGGAGCCGACGTCGTCATGATGCTGAGGATCCAGCTGGAAAGACAAACAAAGAACTATATTCCTTCTATCCGTGAATACAGAGAGATGTTCGGCCTCACACGAGAAAAATTCAATCGAGCGAAAAAAGATGCTATTATCATGCATCCGGGTCCTGTAAACAGAGGAGTGGAACTGGACGCGGATCTGGCCGATTCCTCAGAATCAGCGATACTCGAGCAGGTCGCAAACGGGATCGCTGTGAGGATGGCAGTACTTTACCTGTTGTTAGGAGGGACAGAACGTGAGTCTATTGATTAAAAACGGAAGAGTGGTCGATCCCGAAAGCCAAACAGACGACAAGCTGGACATCCTCATCGCAGAGGGAAGAATCGTTGATATAAAAAAAAATATCCAAACCAAAGCCCAAAGATCCATCGACGCTACGAACCTTGTCGTAGCCCCCGGTTTCATCGACATGCATGTCCACCTCAGAGAACCGGGGCAGGAGCACAAGGAGACAATCCGCACAGGCGCAAGGGCAGCGGCAAAGGGCGGTTTTACATCTATCGCCTGCATGCCGAACACTTACCCGGTGAATGACAACAAGAGTGTGACGGCCTTCATCATTTCCGAGGCAAAAAAAAGTGCTCTGGTGAATGTTTTCCCCATCGCAGCAGTCACCAGAGGACTCGACGGCGAAGAGCTTACTGATATGGCTGAACTTGTGAAAGCAGGCGCCGTAGCGTTTTCAGATGATGGCCATCCTGTGCACAACAGCGAAGTTATGCGGCGCGCCCTGGAATACTCCAAGCTCATGGACTCCCTTATCATCGACCATTGTGAAGACAATGACTTGAGCCGTAATGGAGTCATGCATGAGGGACCCTATTCTTACCGTTTCGGCTTAAAAGGGATCTCCTCTTCTTCGGAAGAGATCATGGTCTCTCGTAACATCCTCCTCGCCGAACAAACCGATTCTCCCGTCCACATCGCGCACCTCAGCGTCAAGGGAGCCTCTGCACTCGTCAGGAATGCCAAGAAAAAAAAGGTCAAAGTCACAGCCGAAGTGACCCCCCACCACCTCCTTTTGGAGGATGCTTCGCTCAAAAATTATGACACCAATCTTAAAATGAAGCCCCCTCTGAGAAGTCGCTCGGATGTCAGGGCCATGGTGAAAGCTCTGAAAGACGGCACGATTGATGTCATCGTCACGGACCATGCACCGCATTCGCCGGACGAAAAGGCCGTGGAGTTCGACCGAGCGCCATTCGGTATTATCGGTATGGAAACTGCGGTGCCACTGATCCTCGACCGATTCGTCCACACGCAGACCATTACGCTTCAAAGATTTATAGCCATGATCTCTATCAATCCGGCACGGATTCTTGGACTCTCTAACAAAGGAAGAATAGCCTTGGGTATGGATGGCGATCTCACGCTTCTTGATTTGGATAAGGTGACTGTCGTGGATGTCAACACTTTTGAATCGAAAAGCCGGAATTGTCCCTTTGATGGATGGGAATTGAGGGGAAGCCCTGTATATACGATCGTATACGGAGACATCGTCTATCCCTTCGGCAGTTAACACACAAAAGGAAAATATATGAAGATCAACATCGCTCAATGTGAGAAGAAGTTAAGATACCAATTCAAAAACAAAGATCTCCTGCTACAAGCCCTGACTCACAGCTCCTACGCTTATGAAAATCAACAGGAGGATATCTCTGATAACGAGGTCCTCGAATTCTTGGGGGACTCTGTGCTGGGCCTGATCATCGCGGATTTCCTCTGCAGCACTTATCCCGATCTATCGGAAGGAGAGCTCTCCAAGCTTAAATCTGCAGCGGCCAGTACATCTGCTTTGGATTTCTTCGCCAGGAAGGTCAGGTTAGACAGATGCCTTCGTTTGGGTAAAGGGGAAGAAAAGAGCGGCGGGAGAAAGAAAAAAACGATCCTTGCGGGTGCGTATGAAGCTGTGATCGCCGCAATCTATCTAGATGGAGGGATCGAGCCCGCCAGAGATTTTGTTCTCAAGTTCCTCCGTTCGCTTTTCAGGAAGATCAACGTCAAGAAATTCTTTGTGGATAACTACAAATCAGCTCTTCAAGAGTATCTTCAGAAAGAGAATTCAACAGCACCCACCTATAAAACCGTCACCATAACAGGACCCGACCATAAAAGGAGTTTTGTCGTGGAAGTCTTCGCAGAAAACAAACTTCTGGCGAAGGCTAAGGGAAACTCGAAGAAAGAAGCAGAGAAAAAGGCTGCGCAGAAAGCACTCAAGGGTCTGCTCGGCAGGAAAATAAGGACTCTGACAACAGATACATTTCTTCTGAAGAGAAAACATGGTTGACTCGTATTCGTTCGGACGGATTACCATCGATAACAAGAGCTATACCTCGGATATCATCCTGTTTCCAGCCCGCGTCTATGCCCCCTGGTGGAGAAAAGAGGGCCACCATCTCTGTCTCGACGACCTGGAGGAAATTCCGTTCCCAGATTACGAAGTGTTTATCGTGGGGACGGGATTTTTCGGCGCGATGAAAGTCGGCAAAGACGTTCAAACCTTCACGAAAGAGATGGGGATCCGCCTCATTGTGGAAAAGACCAAGAATGCCGTCCAGACATATAACGAGCTGGCCCATCAGAAAAGCGTGGTCGGGGCCTTCCATCTCACATGCTGAGTAACTGGGAAAAGAGCAATGGCAAAGTGTGCGAAATGTAACAGTAGAAAGGGCAAGAGGCCCTGTCCTGCTCTGGGTCAATCCATCTGCAGTCTGTGCTGCGGTCAGATGAGAGAAAAGGAGATCCACTGTCCCCCCTCCTGTTCGTTTCTAGCTCAACACAAACCTTACCAGGATAAGCGGACTCTCGAAAAGAGACATGCAGAGCGCCCGAAAGCTTTTTCGCCGGAGACAGATGTCCTGAGCGACGAAAGGTTGGCCTGGCTGGTTTTTAACATCGAAATACCCATCGCCCAACTTGCCGGAAAAGAAAAGGCTTTGGCAGATAGAGATGCCCTCTTGGCCCTCGAGTATACCCGAGAGAAAGTGGAAAAGGAAAAGGGATTTATCATCGTCCCCGATCGAGGATTACAGCCAAAAGATGAGCTTGGAGATGCCATTTTTCAAAGTCTCGAAAAGTGCCGCTACGAAAAAAAAATCATTCTTCCAGGGACCATGCAGACATACACCAAAAATGAAAAAATCCGGTGTCTGGACAGAGTGATTTTTGCTGTAAAACAAATTGCGGGCGAAAACATCCAGGGACAGGGATACATCGAGCGGCTTATCGAACGCCTGGCTAATCTTAATGAACTCTCCCACCAACCCAAAATTATCACCCCATAACCTGGACTATTCATAAAATCTGCTGCCAAATTTACTTTCTAAAAGCATTTTATATCTTATTGGCAGCATCTTATACCCTTCGGGCGCCGACCCAACCTAACCCACCGATCTCGCTACAAAGCCTTCGTTGTAGCCCGGATTAGGCTGGGTCGGTTCGAGGGAGTTCATTACATCCTCATGGGCCACTGACTCCACCTTTGTGAACGGGTGGGGTGGGTTGGCTCGGCTCGTGAATAGCCCAGGTTACTAGAAGATGAGGTAAAGAGTGAACAGCTAATCTTTAGACATAAGGGCAGCGACAACGCCCAATTCAGGAATATTGCTGCATACAATCTTCACAATAGCTGTCATGGGAGTTGCAAGGATCATCCCGGGTATTCCCCACAACCAACCCCAGAAAAACAGAGAGAAGAGGACCACAAGAGGGCTAAGGCCCAGGCCCTCGCCCATTAACCGTGGCTCCGTAATAGTCCCCATCACCTGCTGTATGAGGATTAGGATAATGCATATCCAAACTGCGGGCCAGATCGTTTCAAACTGGAAGATCGCGATCACAACCGGAAAAAGAGTGGCAATGAACGAACCGATATTGGGAATATAGTTCAGAATGAAGGTGAGGAATGCAAAAACGATGGCAAAATCCAGCCCCCAGATCACAAGAACAATTCCGGCAAAAACTCCTGTAAAAAAACTGACAAGCGTTTTGATAGCGATGTATCTTTGGATCTGGATATCGATCTTTTCTGCAATCGTAAGAAATCTGCCAGATTTTTCCTCTGTGTAAAAATTGATGATCTTTTTTCTGACCAGCCCACGACCGGACATAATAAATATGAGGAAAATAAATATCAGAAAAAGATTGGCCATAAAGGAAAAAAACGGTCCCAATGACGAGAGGACAAATCCTCCGAGCTTACTTAAGTCAAGCTGTTTGGTCAGATCGATGGTTTCCCAATCGATCTGGGGTGCCTGCAGTTTCACCTGGATTGAATTTACGATGCCCTGCAGCCGTTGACCATATTTGGGGAGCTCTGCTGCAAAACTCTTTCCACTCGAGTAAAAAAGGGCTCCCAAGAGATAGAACACAAAAAAGGTGATAATGACCAGGAAGAGGATGGAGATCGCTTTTGGAATCTT
Organism: Candidatus Aminicenantota bacterium; assembly: GCA_050115915.1. Taxonomy (GTDB): domain Bacteria; phylum Acidobacteriota; class Aminicenantia; order Aminicenantales; family Aminicenantaceae; genus WTAW01. The sequence continues at coordinate 1,811 of JASFPP010000100.1, read as the reverse complement.
GAGCCGCGTAAATAAATCAAGGGCTGGAGACATTAAAAAATACAGCATGACCGCCAGGAAAAAGGGGAAAAAAACAGGTTTTGCAACCTTCAGAAGCAGACCGAAAAGGAACACCACAATGATGACAAGGCAGGTCGTTTGAACCTTGTTTCCGTTCATGGCAGTAACGAATTGGCCCTATTATAGTCCAAACGCACTTCAAAACCAAGCACCCCAAAAAAATGAGGGCATATGACGCTATTCTATTCCCCTGTTGTGAGGTGTTAAAAACTGTAAGGTGGGCCCCTGCAGTCAGGGGATATCTCTACACGGGATTCGTTTCCCGAATGGACCGTTTAGGAAAAGGGCCCTGTGCTCTGTGTGTTCGAACGAGCAAGATGGACAACCGGACACCATTTATCACGGTTTTGGCGATGCCTGCCCCGAGAAAGTGTATTTCGCTAAAAATTATCCCCCTTTGAGATGATGAGAGGGCATAGAATATCACCCCCGGCTTCATCGAGAAAGGCGATTGACCTAATTCTTGACCTCTATAAAATGAGAAAAGAATACAAACTTGGGCACCGGAATATGCACTCGCCAAAAAACTCTATAAACACAATGGAAACGAATACACCCAGTATAAATGTTTTGATCGCAGAGGATGACATCATCTCCTGCAAAGCGCTGGAAAAAAACCTTCAGGACTGGGGATACAAAGTTCTTGTGACCAAAAATGGGGAAGAAGCTTGGGAGATCATTAAAAATGGGGGGATTCGACTCGCTATTTTGGATTGGGGCATGCCTAAGATGGACGGACTGGAGCTTTGCCATAAAATCCGGAACGAATACCAGCCCAAGGAAGAAAAGTACATATACATCATACTACTGACGGGACGGGACCTGGAAGAGGACATCATCAGAGGGCTCTCGGCGGGAGCCGACGATTACATAACAAAACCTTTCAGTTATATGGAGCTCAAAGTCAGGATCCAGAATGGGGAAAGAATCATCGCACTTCAAGATATCGTGCTTCAGAAAGCCAACACAGACGCTCTGACCCAACTCTGGAACCGCAAAAAGATCGTCGAGCTTCTCGAAGAGGAATTGAACAGAAATTACAGGGATAACAAACCTGTAGGCGTCATAATGCTCGACATCGACAATTTCAAATCCATCAACGACACCTACGGTCACCTCATCGGCGATAAAATTATCATCGAAGTCGCTTCCCGCCTGAAAAAAGGAATGCGTTCCTACGATAAAATCGGGCGCTATGGAGGCGATGAATTGCTGCTGATTCTGCCGGGACTCGGCAGGAAGGATGCCCAAAAAATCAGTGAACGCCTCAGAAAAGCGGTCTGTGCGGAAAAGATCCAAACAGAGGCCGGTGCCCTCAACACAACTGTTAGTCTGGGAGTTTCCATATCCGACAATACATCCAGACCTTCGACTAAAAAGATAATAGAGGAAAGCGACCTTGCGCTTTATATCGCTAAAGCAAGAGGACGCAACCTCACTGTTGTGAGTGAACCAGCTATGGTAACTGAGAAGGAATAACGATGACGGATAAAGTTTTTCTCGATTTCCTCCAGGACTCCAACGACAAAAAACATTCTTATATCTATCTCGACCACCTTCTGGATATCACAAAAGATGCCATCATGATCGCCAATCAGGAAGGCAAAATTTTTCGTATCAACGACGAATTCACCCATCTATTCGGCATTCAGGCAGATGCCGTTATCGGAAAATCCATCGACGACCTGATAAGCTCTCAAGATAACAGCGAAGAAAATATCTCGATCACACAAAAGTTGGCCAGAGGAGAC
>JASFPP010000099.1:0-13569 GCA_050115915.1 Candidatus Aminicenantota bacterium | reverse complement strand
CAAACCCAAAAAAAAACGGGCGGAAGTTTGGGCCCCCCCACTGTGGCTTCACTCAGAATTAAATTCAGCTATTAAGTCGTTAATGTGTATGTCTTGGGACCGATGATCCAGTTTCCATCCCACATGACCAAGTCTTCGTCGAAATCGGCCATTTCGTTTACGGTATAGAAACTCGCTTCAGGATTAGCAGGATCATACGCGAGTGGCCCAGCAATAGCATTTCTGCCATGAGATGCTACGATAAACTCATCATCGCCAGGATCCGGCTCGTTCGTCCCATACATTCCGAGAGTGTTGTCACCCGTGAAGACCTGATACTCCGTAGACCATTTGTCTCTGGTCGGGAGGACCTTCACATAGAAAGGACAGATGGATGTGTAGAAAGCATCTCCAGCAACATAAGGTCCGGCCTGGCCAATAGGACAAACGCCGTTGTCAGTGACGTGGTCAGTGAGAGCCGTTCCGATGGTCGTGATGTCCTTCATAGTCGCTTTCTGCTTGGACTTCTGCATGGCGGTAATCGCATTGGGAATGAGGAGTGCAGCAAGGATTCCGATAATCGCGACAACGATCAACAACTCAATCAGCGTGAAACCTTTCGCTCTTTTAAGCATTGAAACCTCCTTAATTACCCTGGTGTTTTTTCTCACCAGATTTTTATTTTTCATGACACCACTTTAATAGCAAATTACGTGCCAACCCCCAATTTCTTTAAGTAATTGAAATAAAATAAATTACAAAGTTTTTTTAGCTTCTTTTTTAGAGGAAATTGCCGTTATTTGGCACTATGAGGGAAATTAGTGACAATTTTTTGCATCGAGTTACCCCTCAAGAAAACCTGCGCTCCTCCTCTCTCACCGATTTTAACCCGAGTTTCTCGATAAGATACCTGAGAGACCTGTAGTTGATACCGAGAAGTCCAGCCGTTTCCTTGAGGTTTCCGTTTGTTCTCTGAAGGGCTTGCTGAATAAAAGTCCGAGAGATCTCATCGAGCGTTTCATTGAGGTCAAAACCAGGTTTGATCTCATAGCTTCGATCTTGATCCCCCTGGGGAGCGAGGAGCTCTTCTGGAAGGCTGGACTCTGTGATCGTTTCACGCTCCTCGATCGCAATGATCCTCTCGATCGTGTTCTCAAGCTCTCTCACATTACCCGGCCAGGGATAGGACTCGAATATTTTCATGACTTTGGGGGCGATCCGTTTAAGCTTCCGGCCCATTTTTTCACAGTACTTGTTGAGAAAATGGTTGACAAGAAGCGGGACATCTTCCTTTCTTTTCCTCAAAGGAGGGATCTCCAAGGAAATAACATTCAGACGATAGAAAAGGTCCTCCCTGAATTTTCCTTCTTCGATCCTCTTTTTTAAATCTTGATTGGTGGCCCCTATGATACGGACATCCACAGGGATCTCCTCTGTCCCTCCAACCCGTCTGATCTTCCTGTCCTGGAGCGTCCGCAACAGCTTGACCTGCGTCCATGGAGACATCTCTCCCACTTCATCCAAAAACAAGGTCCCCTTTTCGGCCATCTCGAACATCCCTTTTTTATTAGCGATGGCACCCGTAAAGGAGCCCTTCACATGTCCAAAGAGTTCGCTCTCCAACAGGTTTTCCGGGAGAGCACCACAATTGATGGAGACAAAAGGCCGTTCCCGTCTTTGGCTGTGAAAATGGATCGCACGAGCCGCGATCTCTTTTCCTGTCCCGCTTTCTCCGGAAACGAGGACTGTAGAGTCCGTGCCAGCGATCTTTTCGATCAGGTTATAGACCTCCAGCATCTTTTTGCTCTTTCCGACCATGTTTCCCATGCCGTATTTCTCTTCGAGTTCCTTTTTCAAGAGCACATTTTCCTGCTGGATCCTTCTGCTCTTCAGGCCCTGGGCGACGATTATTTTAAGCTCATCCATGTTAAACGGCTTCACAACATAGTCCATGGCGCCCATCTTAAGGGCTTCGACAGCCTCTTTGATCGTGCCATACGCCGTGATCATGACGACAGGGATCTCCGGGTGCTTCTCCTTGATATATTGGAGAATCTTCATCCCGCTCGTCTGAGGCAGTTTAATATCTGACAGAACTAGATCGAGCTCTTCTCTATCGATCAGTTCGTAGGCTGTTTTTGCGGACAAAGCTGTTTCGACCGTATACCCTTCTTTTTTAAACACGACGCTCAGAAGGTCGAGGATGCTCTTTTCATCATCGATGATGAGTATCTTATCCATTAGGTCTCTCTTTTTCTAAGTTGGCGATATCTTTTTTGTTCAAATTTCCCTGTGGGAGAATGATTGCGATTTCTGTGCCTTTCTCCAGTTCGGAAGACACTTGGATTTTTCCGTTGTAGTCATCGACGATCCTTCGGACCACAGCCATGCCGATTCCTTTTCCGCCTTTAAATCCCGAGTAGAACGGTTCGAAGAGCCGCTTTTTGTCTTCCTTGGCCATTCCTCTTCCGTTATCCTTGACATTGATCTCGATCTCGCTCTTCTTCCGCTGTTTGAGGTCGATGCTGAGCGTGCCTCCCTCAGGCATGGCCTTCAGTGCATTTTTTATCAGGTTCCAGAAAATCTGCTTGAACTGATTGCTGTTCCCGTAACAAAAAATACCCGCAGATTCGTAATTCCCCACAACGCGGTAAGTTCCATTCAACTCTCCACTCCTCTGGAGGAGCATGATGGATTCCTTCAAAACCTGGGACAGATCGACAGCCATGAATGTCTGATTCCCCGGGGATGCGAGATTGAGAAACTGTTCGATGGATTGGGAGACACGGTCCGATTCGTCGACAACGATGTTCATCAGGTCCTTCTGCTCATCGGAAAGGGCCAATTCTTTCCTCAGAACCTGAACGGCTCCGGAAATCGCAGCAAGGGGATTCCTTATTTCATGGGCAAGGTGCGCTGAGATCTCCCCGGCAAGCGCCAGGCTTTTCTTGACCTCAAGCTCTCTCTGGGCGTACTCAAGCTGCTCCCTCGTTTTTCTCAAGCTCCCTGTGAGGTAATTCATGAGAAGGGCGACCAGAAAAAAAACGCCCCAGGACGTAAAAACGTTGGTTACCAGGGCATCGAGCGAGATCGGAGTTGGCGCTCTCGAGGCATATTGAGGGATAATCCCCAAGTACATGCCATCGATCAGCGCGGCAAACAACACACCGGAAAAAATGGCCGTGACATAGGCGGCACTGCTCGAGATGACGATACTGGCAGCGATGATCTCGAAAACATAGAGAAAATAAAAAGATCCTCTTAAACCCCCAGAGAAATAAACCAGAGCTGTGATGAGCAGCAAGTCAAAGAATATCTGGATGTAGACTTGTAATGTATAGTTCTTCCCCCAGAGATAGAGCAAAAAATAAATGGCCGATAAAAAATACGCCAGAAAAATCAAGTAAAACGCACTCAGTGTGAGCGTGGCGGCTGTTGCATAGTGGATGGTGACAACTGATATAAATATCGTTGTGACAATAATCAGGCGGAGCAGGATGAACCAAAAAATATCTTTTTTTCTCGTGCTCATCCCAATGACTCCAAAAAGTTACCTCAAATTCAACGAAAGGGGTTACGGCTGTTCGGCACCATCTTCCCAGGGAGACTGGACTCGCGCTGTGTTTCTTCTTCGGAAAAGCCTCTACAACTGTTGAATGAGGCTGAATATCGGCAGATACATGGAGACAACGATAGTCCCGACCAACCCACCCACAAAGATGAGCAGAATGGGTTCCAGGATAGAAAGAAGGTTCGCCACAGTCGCCTCGACTTCTTCATCGTAGAAATCAGCCAGCTTGGTCAACATCTCATCGAGAGTTCCTGTCGCTTCGCCCACGCCGATCATCTGAATAAGCATAAAAGGAAAATGCCCCACTTCTTTAAAGGAATCGGTGAGGCTCGTTCCTTCAGCGACCATAGAACGGGCACGCATGATCTCATCTTCGATGATGACATTGCCCGCTGTTGTGGAGGTGATCTTCAGGCTTTCCAGCATCGGGACTCCGCCAGAGAGGAGGGTGGCCAGAGTCCGCGTAACTCGAGACAGGCCCACCTTCTCTATGAGAGAACCAAAAAGCGGCATTTTCAAAAACATTCGATCGATCACTTTGCGTCCCCCATCAGTGCGTCTCGCATACCTGAAAGCAAAGATCAGTGCGATTATTCCCAAGAAGATGAACAGAATGTAACTCTGGACAAAATTGCTCATCGCGATTATAAACGCTGTGAGACTCGGCAGTGTAGCCCCAAGTTCTGTGAAGATGTTCGCAAAAACAGGAATAACCTTCCACAGCATAAAAATCACAACCAGAATCGCAAAAATAACGATCGCCGAAGGATAGATCATCGCCTGTTTGACCTGAGTCCTCAAACGGACGATCTTTTCGAGAAACTCTGCCAATCGTCTCAACATGATGTCCAGGGATCCGCTCTGTTCTCCTGAGGCAACGAGGTTGCAGTACAGATCGTCAAAAACCCGAGGAAATTTTTTCTTTGCTTGGTTAAGGGTTGATCCTGCTTCCACATCGCCCCTGACGTCTTTGATCACCTGCTTGAAATATTTATTCTTCGTCTGCTCCGCCAAAATCGTCAATCCTTGGATCAACGGGAGCTCTGCATCGATTAAAACCGATAGCTGCCGACTGTAAACGGCCAGCTCCTTGAGTCTGACCTTTTGTGTTTGGAGAAAGGGTATCCGGAACTCGGATTTCTTTCGTTCAATATCTATGACTGTGATTTGTTCCCTTTGGAGGGTTTCCGACAGATCCTCCATAGAGCGTGCGACTCGCCTACCCTCGACGATGTCACCGTAACGGTTTTTTCCCTTCCATTGATAAACAGGCATTTTTCACCCCACTTTATTTTCTCATTTGTTCAGGAGAAAAGGACCTTGAAGTCACTTTCAATCCTTCTTTCCTTTGAATGATATCCGTCAACTCTTCGGCTTTGGATGTGATATTCATGGCCGTCTCGAGCGTGATCTGTCCTTTAAAATACAGACTGGCCAGCGACTGATTAAAGGTTTGCATCCCAAACTTCTCCTGTCCCATCTGCATGGCGGCATAGATCTGATGCTCCTTACTCTCTCTGATGAGGTTGCGGATGGCCGAATTCGGGATGAGGATCTCCATCGCAAGCACTCTACCTTGCCCATTGGCATGTGGAAGAAGCGCCTGGGTTATGACCGCCTCCAGCGACATGGACAGCATGACTCTCACCTGGGACTGGTAAGATGAAGGAAATATGTCGATGATTCGAGAGATGGTCTCGACAGCTGAATTGGTGTGCAATGTAGAGAAGGTCAAATGTCCGGTCTCCGCAACCCTGAGACAAGACTCAACAGTCTCCAGATCCCGCATCTCACCCACAAGCACAACATCCGGGTCTTCTCGCAAACAAGACCGCAGGGCGTTCGGATAGGAAAGCGTATCCACATAGAGTTCTCTCTGGTTGATGATGGATTTTTGGGGCGTAAAGAAGTATTCGATCGGGTCTTCGATGGTGATGATGTGGACGGCCCTTTCCTTATTGACATGGTTGATCATACAGGCCAATGTCGTTGATTTTCCGCATCCTGTGGGGCCTGTCACCAAAACCAGCCCTCTCGGCAGATAGCAGAGCTGAGCGAGTCTTTGAGGGATCCCTAACTGGGAAAAACTCCACATGATGGGCAAAAACCTCCGAAACGCGGCAGCGACTGCCCCCTTCTGCATAAAAACATTTCCCCTGAAACGCCCAAGGTCCTGAACACCGAAAGAAAAATCCAGCTCCATCTTTTCCTCGAACATCTTTTTCTGCCTGTCTGTAAGCAGAGCGTAGATTAGATTTTTGGTTTCAGCTGGTGTGAGCGGTGGGTGGTCGAGCGAGATGAGCGTTCCATGGATCCGCAATCGAGGGGGAACATGGGTGGTGATGTGGAGATCGCTTGCATCTTTTTCAACAGCAATCTGTAATAATTCTTGGATTGTTAAAGCCATTTTATACCTCCGTGTCTCTCACGGTTTCTCTCAATACTTCTTCGATTGAGGTGATACCTTCTTTGATCTTTAGTAGCCCGCTTCGTCTCAAAGTAATCATGCCCTGCTCCATCGCCTTCTTTTTGATTTCCTTGGAATGGGCCTTGGCGAGAATGAGGTTTTTGATCTCATCTGTCACTTCCATAACTTCAAACAGCCCGACCCGTCCTTTGTATCCCGTGTTATGGCACACGTTACATCCCGCGGGTTTGTAGGCTTTGACCTTTGGAGCTTCTTTGGCCGTATATCCGATATCCACAAGGGCCTCGGTTGTGAGATTGTGTTTTGCTCGGCACTTCTTGCACAGCCGCCTCACCAGACGCTGGGCGACGATCATGAACACGGAATCCGCCACTAAAAAGGTCTCGATATCCATGTTCACAAGCCTGATAACCGTGCTTGCCGCATCATTGGTATGGACCGTTGAAAACACAAGGTGCCCCGTGAGCGCTGCTTTGATCGCAATGTCGACGGTTTCGAAATCACGCATCTCGCCGACAAGCATGATATCCGGGTCCTGACGCAAAAAACTCCGCAAGGACGTGGAAAAATTCAGTCCGATCTCATCCCGTATATTGACCTGGTTTATCCCTGGGATATAAAACTCGACGGGATCTTCGGCTGTCATGATATTTTTTTCCATCGAGTTGATCGTGGAGATAGCCGAATACAGTGTGTTCGTCTTCCCGCTTCCTGTAGGCCCCGTGACAAGCACGATCCCCCAAGGTCTTCGGATTCCTTTCTTGAACAATTCCAGGGATTCTTTTTCGAACCCCAGGTCTTCCAGGTTGAGTTTCAGCATCGATTTATCGAGGATACGCACAACGATCTTTTCTCCGAAAATCGTGGGGACACTCGAGACACGCATATCGACTTCTTTTTTATTTCCGTTCTCGAGCTTAACTCTCATCTTGATCCGACCATCTTGGGGTAAACGCTTTTCGGCAATATCCATGTTCGAGAGGATCTTGACCCGCGAGAGTACAGGGTTCTTGAACTTCATGGCCAGATTCATCATTTCATACAGAGTGCCGTCCAGGCGGTAGCGCACACGGAAGGCCTTCTCATAGGGCTCAAAATGCACGTCACTGGCGCCTTTTTTTATCGCATCGATAAACACCGTGTTGACAAGAGTGATGATCGGCGCTTCTTCAGTCGAATCGACCAGTTCTTCGATGTCATAATCTTCCTCGTCCTCCTCGATGATATTGACGGTTGTATCCTCCGCCTGTTCGATTTCGTCAACGATCTGTTTCACACGCAGCGAATCGGAGGTTCCGTAGTATTTTTTGATCGCATTGCTGATCCCGGTTTCAGATGCAATGACGGGCTGGATGCTGAGTCCGGTCCTGAAACGGATATCTTCGATAACATCCAGATCGGTCGGATCCACCATGGCCAGGGTTAAAAAGGACCTGATCCTGTGGATAGGCATGATCAAATACTTCTTGGCGATCTCCACAGGGATCAGACTGATGACATCGGGGTAGACTTCAAACTGGTCCAGGTTGATGTAAGGATAGCCCAGCTGCCGGCTCAAAGCCTGGGCCATATCCTCTTCGGAAATATAGCCGAGGCTCACGACAGCCGTGCCCGTGCTCACATCGTTTTTCTTTTGAAAATCATGGACTTCCTTTAACTGCTCCTTGTCGAGAAGCTTTTCTTGTACGAGTAATTCGCCTAAATTAGAGCCCATCGTTATCGTCCATCTACAATAAGGGGTTTAACAATTTTTGTCAATATAAAGAAAGAAGCAACAAAATTTGTCAACCCTCTGGGGTCATATAACAAGGACGGTTTATCCACGCGACTTTTCTCTCTTCCTACATGTATAATTTGTCGTTTGCCAAAGCATGACATTGAAATCCTCACTATATTTACAGACTCCGATTTTCCCGTCAATCACCTGGAGGGAGGATTCCAAAGATGATTTTTTCATCGAATCCCTCACCCCTAGGGGTTATTCGCTATTTCTTGAGAAATCCCGGAGTGCTTGACTTTTATAAATGGCAAAACTATATTTGAAATCACAAAAAAATGTGAAATGTTTTCCATTGATTTTATTTCAAGCCAATAAGTCCATTGGCAAATGGAGCGGGATATGATCATTCAATCGAGTCATTCCAAGTTGAAAGCCTATTTATCTCTGCTCATTTTTCTGTGTTTTATTGCGTATACAAGCTTCGCGAGGGGCGCATCTTTCGAGGAGAGTGATGCTGAACGCTTGACAACGGAACGAGGGGATGCACCAAAGGTTGCCGTCCAACAAGGAGAACCAAAGGGAGGGGGTGGAAAGAAAACCCTCTTGATCGTAGGCGGTTTGATAGTTTTAGGCGGAATTCTGTACATGGTGCTGAAACCCAGTGACACGGCGGAGGATACAGAAGGAAATATATTGATCAACTCCACACCTGAAGGGGCAGATATCTATCTTGACGGCAACAATACCGGGAGGACGACCAACGGTACCCTCACAAATATCCCCGTTGGGCCCCATACAGTGAAACTTCTCAAAGACGGATATGGCGACTGGGAGGAGGCCGTCACCGTGGAGGGAGGTAAAACCGTGACCGTCGATGCCAATCTCATTGCACACACAATTGCGGTCACCCAACCCAAGAGCCGCACAAACTGGACCCATGGAGAGGAGGTCCAGATAAAGTGGGCGACAAGGGGAGGGCAAAGCCAATCGAATTCGTTCGGTCTGAATCGAGCTCAGCTTCGGTTGAATCGAGCGTTCCGTTCGGCCCGGTTGAGAGGAGCTTTCCTCCCAAATCTCTGCTCTCGCAGCGCGAAAAGAGTCTCAAGAGGCCATAAGGGAGAGAGTTCCGAGAGAGAGCGTGGCCGGCCCGGTCTAGCTGCGGGCATGGGAAGCAGCGCTCATGGGCATGATGGAGACGGAGCATCCAATCATTCGGGGAATCCGCAAATCAACAGATTGAGCGGGATGAATGCGCTCGTCAAAGCTCCCCCGAGGGCCAAACCATCCGGAGATATCACGATACAAACCTTGTCCAACATCAAGATCGAGCTCTTGCGTAACAATACAGTGGAGGAGGTCATCGCTGAAAACACAACAAACACAGGAAGCCACTCGTGGACGGTCTCTCCAGAGCTTCCTGAAGCTTCCAATTACTCCGTGAGAGTCTCCTGTGCGACGGACAGCTCCGTTTCCGGCGAGAGCGAACGATTTTCAATTTCCTCTCAGGTGGGAAAGATCAAGGTCAACTCCACGCCTACCGGCGCAACGATCTGGCTGGACGGTCAAAAAACCGGGAAAACGACCAACACGACTTTGCACGATGTTCCGGTCGGGAGCCATTCGATCAAACTCACCAAGGAAAGATATCAGGATTGGGAAGATACAGTGACGGTCACAAAAAACACAACTAAGGCCGTCAATGCGACTCTAAAAGTCGGGGCTTTTACAGAAGACTTCGATGATGGCGTAGCGGATCATTTTATTGAGGAACACCCCTCTCTCTGGACCGTCGATTCAGGCGTCTATAAATTTGAAGGGGATCAAACGGGGCAATTTTCTACCAGTCACTACGATTTGGGAAACTTCTCTGATTTTACATTCCGCGCGAGAGGAAATCGTGAGATGACCCAGGATTGTGAATGGGGCATCATCTTCAGAGCGAACAAGAACGCGTCCAGCTTTTATTTCTTATTTCTCTACCCGGATGAAGGCCGCTGGAGCATCTATCGTCACCATTTTGGCTCTACGACAACCGTCACTTTAGCGAATTCTGGCCGTATAGACCGGGCTATGAATGCTTGGAACGAAATTGAGATCGAAGCCAGAGGCGAAGAGTTTAAAGTCTCCATAAACGGGCATTATGTGAACACGGTGACCATTCCTGGGATTTCCCCCACAGGAAGGGTAGGACTCGTTGCTGAAACCAACACAGATTTTGTCAAGATTGACGACTTAACCCTCTCTCTTCCCACAACAGGAGAAGGGGAAAGACATTGAGGCGTTCGGCTGGCGCGCGAAAGTAGACAAGTTTAGAACTCTCCTCAGTGACGTTTCTGTCCTAAACAGAATCAATCGTTCCAACGACAGAAATGCCTTTAATAGGCTTTTGCCACCCAATGCATTTTCTTATCCTCTCAATATTTATAAAATTTATGAGATATAAATAACTTGTAATATTAAGACAGATCGATATATAATTTCCAGCACGATAAGTTAAGGAGGGGTAAATGATGGGCACTTTATTTAAGATCAAAAACTGTGGAGATTGCAGATTTCATTTCTTAGTTCACACGACGGAAGGAATCAGACATCATTGCAATTATTACAATAATCTTCTGTCAAAGTATTCCTTTTCTGCGAAGGAAAAACCTCCGGAATGTAATGTAACCAGCATCATTGTGAATGAGGATCTATAGTCTTATATTCCGGTTTATTATCTGAAATAAAAGTCATTTCTGTCGACACAGATTGCCAAGTTTGATTGAATTATCATTAAATCCAGAGGGTTTCACATCAAGTAAAAGGAGAGATAACATGAAATTGCAGAAAAATTTGCTTTGGATTCCCATTGTAATCGCATTTGCATGGGGATTATTTAGTTTGTTTGCTCCAGAGACTCTAATGAAATTTTTAAACACTCCGACTGAAAACATTAACCTGACACTTGTTGCAACTCAAATGTTACTAGGGGTAAGCCAAATCAGTCTTGGAATTATTGCTCTATGGATGCGTACTCTAAAAGACAGGGATGCAATGTCAGGCGCAATGACAATCGTTGCCATGGTTTTTTTACTTTTTGGCTTAGAGGCAGTCTTAGTGGACTTAGTAGTTGAAGGCTTAAAAACTAATACGATTATATTTGTTCAAGGCATTGTTTTCATCGTCCTTGCGATTCTCTTCTTTATAAATAGAAAGCCAAAAACAAAAGAGGGATAGTATTTATCCTAACTAAAAAATAGTCCATTCTCAGAAAGCTCAAAGAGAGAGGCTCTTAACAAATAGACACAAGGACTATATAAAAAAGTCCATAGACTGGATTTAGAGTAATTAATCCAGTATTTATAAATCACAATCTTTGTATGAAGGGGTAAACATGAAAAAACTGTTTATGGTATTGCCTTTGGTCTTTCTGCTTTGTTTAACTTTTGGCTGCCAGAAGGCTGAAGAGGTGGCTGAGAAGCCTGTTGTGGATGTTGAGGCTGAGAAGGAGGCTGTTAAAAGATTTAACGATGAGTGGGATGCGGCAATGAATGCAGGAGACATCGAAAAGCTCGTATCATTTTTCACAGACGATGGAGTAAGGATACCAGCGAATGGACCAGCATTAATCGGAAAGGGAGCTATTCGAGATTCGTTTCAGCGGCAATTCGAACAGTATAGTGTGGAACAAAAGACTGTAGTAGAAGATATAAGGATGAGTGGTGAATTAGGATTTTTTCGAGCCACCTGGACCAGTCTCGTCACTTTTAAGGATAAAGGAGATACTCGTAATGTTAATGGCAGCTTCATTTCAATCGTCCAAAAACAACTTGATGGGTCATGGAAAACTATCTGTAACAGCTTTAGTTTGGAACAGCTGATTTTTCCGCCTCCAGAACCAGAAGCGAAAAAATAGCTAATCAAGAATCAAATTTTATATCGGAGAATGAAATGAAAAAACTATGCATGATTCTACCATTAGCTCTGATTTTATGCTTCATGGTCGGCTGCCAAGACAAGGAAGCAATGGCAGAACTTGAAGAGTTCAGAGCACAGGCAAAGGTTGAGGAGCAGAATAAGGAAGTAATACGTAGACTACTAACAGAGATTGATAAGGGAAATGCTGAGATTATTAAGGAGTTGTTTGCTCCTAATGTTGCTTACTACTTTCCTTCAAATAGTCCAAAACCCATGTCTCAAGAAGAATCCTATGAATTTATGAAGATGTTTTTTGAAGCTTTTCCCAAATGGCATCACAAGATTGAAGAATTAATCGCAGTCGATGACAAGGTCATATTAAGGGCTGTCGACTCTTCCACTCACGAAGGAGAATTTATGGGCATCCCAGCGACTGGGAATAGGGTTGAGTTTGGAGCGATGTTAATATACCGCCTTCAAAACGGAAAGGTAGTAGAAGTCAGGGAAGAAGGTGATATGGTGAGTTTTTATCAGCAACTCGGCATGGAGCTTAAGCCGAAGGAGGGGGAGAAGTAGATCTGCTGCGCCAAAAGGCAGATTTCTATTCCCGTTATAAAAAAATTAAAAGTAAGGGGGGTTTTATGAAACAAAAAAGTATAATTCTGTCGATTAGCCTTATTCTGGTTTTTTCAGTCACTCAAGTCTCCACAGAACAACCTGATATTGATTTGAAAAAGGTTGCAGACAAAATAGTCAAAGCCTACACAAGCCTTGATCCCGTTGCGATGGCAAATCTTTATGCAGAGGATGCAGTTCTTTCTGAACCGGGTGAAGACATACGTGGAAGGAAGGCAATCCAAGAACATATGGAGTCCATGTTTAAAGCTTTCCCAGATTTTAAGATAGAGTTTCTGACTGTCATTCCTTCTGGAAACCACATCGCCTTTGAGATGCTAGCACGAGGCACGAATACTGGTCCTATGATGACACCTGAAGGGGAAATTCCGCCTACAGGGAAAAAAGTGGAATTTAAAGCTGTCTGGATTGGGAGAATTTCGCAAGAAGGACTGATTGAGGAAGACAGAACCTATTATGATACCGCAGACTTCATGAAACAGTTAGGTTTGATGAAGTAGGTTCCAGGTCTTCTGGGTTTCATGTAACAACTAGGCATGGAGCTAAAGCCGAAGGAGGGGGAGAAATAGATCCTATCCTCACTAAACAAGATCCGATTTGACCAGCGCCGGGTAATCCAATTACAGCGATAGACACCCCTATCTTTTAATCCGATATTCCTTTCCACAGACTAAAAATTTATGCTCTAGAATGCCCATTTAACGCGATTAGAGGCGATTTAAGCCACTGTACCCCGGTTACTAAGGGTGAGGTATAGGTTTAATTAATCCCCCGAGAAATACTCTCCCCTGTAGCCTTCAGTCTTTTGTTGAGTTTTACAGCAAAAAGGCAACCATCTATATAGGGAAACAACCCTCATCGATTCTAATCATTAGAAAAAGCATTGCTTTGCGCCAGTAGCCAATAGGGTTCTTAACAAACTTTTAACATACTTTTAACAACTTTCTTTTTAGCGAAATAAGATTTATAATAACAATGGAATATATCAGGGGGGTAATGAAAAAATTAATCGCACTATTACTTATTGTCACATTTATAGGAATGAATTGTGCCACCTATGAGAAAGGGAGGGGCATTAATCTTTCACCTGGTCAGAAGCCTGGGGCTAAATTAATAATTCAGAAAACAAATGGACAGCAAATCAAAGGAGAACTCATTGCAGTTAAGCAGGGTTCACTTCTACTCATAGAGGAAGAATCAGGAGCGGATAAGTCTATTAGTATTACAGATATTAAAGTAGTTAAAATTGTAGGGAAATCCCGCTTTCTTTTGGCTGCTGGGACAGGATGTCAATAGGCGTATAGTTTTACGCAGTGAATAGACGTATAGTTTTACGCA